>JANPKE010000653.1:0-5849 GCA_031425875.1 Nitrospirota bacterium | reverse complement strand
GAGTATCGATACGTTTCGGCCAACTATCACTGGGAAGGACTGGCCATGGATTTTCGTACCCACTATGGGTTGGTGGGCGCAGGACTACGCTTTTGATTCCCTGGTGTCGTCTGATACCAACGCTCCAGCAGCACCAGGCTGACTCCGGACTGCTGCTTCATCTCCCACTTCACTGAACATTAGCAGGACGACTCTGAGCGATCGTGTGCAGCTGCTTCTCGCTCCATTGCTTTATTACCTGATGATCTCTATTCAGGAGACGTACACCACCATCAGCTGAATACTCCGCTTCTGAGAGTAGGTTTCCGTGTTCATCAACCAAGCGATAGCCTGTCAAACTAGCCACGATCGTGGCACGACGCTCGACAATACCATGACGTTCATAGAGCACGGTTGCACCATCCTCCAAAGGAATCCATCGGATCGTGGTATCACCCAAGGTGGTTACCTTTGTGCCGCCACTACCCAGGTCAGAAGCCTTGATGGGGCTTTCCCCCGTCCAGAAATGCATCGAGTTAAAGATAAATGTGTCCAATAACGCTGAGAACATATAGGCCGGGATGATCAACATGCCAAAGAAGACGATTTCCTTCATCCATTTGTCGTTGACTTGCCCGCTGCCTTTGACATTGCTGTTCCAGTGATAGACATTCTTCGTGAGATTGAACGGACCGTAGCACGCAGTACTCATCGTCATAAAACCCAGCAACACCGTCGCGGCAGTAATTCGATGACCAAATCTGTTCATCATCTTCCCCTTTCCCTGAATGATCACACTGTCTTGTCATGGTGAGAGCCTTCATCTCGCCCAGTGTCTTGTCGCGTACAATCGTTTCTGAGGAGAACCCTTTGGGCGAAATAACTCAATCCTCCAACGTGATGTGCTTCGCCGACAGGCGAATTCCCATGGTGATCCGCCCGACCATCCTTGGCAATGTGAAGCGCGTTGGCCCCGCCGATCCGGGATTGAACAACAGCGTATCACCAAACCATTCATTCTTGGGTTGATGGGTGTGGCCAAAAATACAAATGTCTGGTCTGGTACGATCGAGAAACGCTCTTCCATCTTTGGTCAGCTTTCCCGCTTCAAACACGACATGCCGGATCGCGATGCGGAAACCATTCAGCTTGATGATTGCCTCAGTCGGAAAGCCGCTCTCTTCGTATCCATCGACATTGCCGGACACGGCTGTCACGGGAGCAATTGCCTCGAGTTGATCGATCACCAATCGATTGCCAATATCGCCGGCATGGATAATATGATTCACGCCACGAAAGTGTCGCATGATCACCAGATCGAACAGGCTGTGCGTATCGGCGATGACACCGAGACGGATCGTTCGCACAGGGTTCATGGAGGGGTACTAGGAGGTGCGCTCTGCGACGCTCGGACTTTGGTCCACTCGAATGTGAAGGGTTCGAGGTTCTGTTTCGGCATCTCTGCCAGCTGGGTCTTGAGGCGTTCGGCTCTGGCATTGCTCATCGGATGGGTGGAGAGCCATTCGACTCGTCCCTCGTCTTTTTCAGCCAACCGTTGAAAGAACGTGATCATGCCGGACGGATCGATCTTCGCGCGATAGAGCAACTCAAGGCCGGTGAGATCTGCTTCCGTCTCCTGTGCGCGACCGAACTTCAGCGTCATCAGCTCAACCCCAAGCTGCTTCATCATCCCGCCCAATCCCGGAGGATTCCCCAACACAATCGATACTACGGCCACAAAGCCTAGCTGCTTGATAATGCGTTCGAGTCCGTGCCGCTGCAGCACATGGTTCAACTCGTGCGCGAGTACTCCGGCGACCTCCTCACCACGCTCCGCTTTTTTCATCAGTCCGGTGAAGACGACGATGTAGCCGCCTGGCAGGGCAAACGCATTCACCACATCACTCTTCACGACGGTGACCTCGAAGGTGTAGGGGTTCTCCGGAATCTGGCCGGTCAGGCGATGGATCATCTCGTTGACCGCATCCACAGCTGGGCCTTCCTTCATAACATCCTGATGAGCCAGAAAGTCATGATAGGTTGACTCGCCCAGCTTCCGTTCCCACTCGACTGGGATTCGATCGACGGCGAGTTCAACCAGCACGTCACTCCCAAACCACAGCCCGAACACGACAACCAAGAGGGCGCCTCCGACAATACTCCACACCATTCGATGCCGTTGCCGCACCCGACGGACTTGTTCGGCGGCTCGTTCAAGTGGCTGGCTCAGGTGATCAGGCGCTGCTTGCCGGAAGGCACGAATCACATCGGGGCTTTTGAGATAGAGTGTCCGCTGCCCTGTTGGCCCCACCCATCTGGCCACGAGCTGATCATGATCCAGCCCTCCTGCGGAGACGGTCAGTTCGGAAAACTTCAAGGATTCAGCCCGGCGCTCGACTCCATCACGATCAGGGGGAAACGTGATCGTCAGTCCATGGTCTTCGACATGAACCAGACAAGGGGCGCCGCTGGCGGGAAATCCGTCGCCGAAGCAGAGCGCGTTGGGGTGAAATTCGGTCATGGCATGGTTCCCGAATTGAGTCATCGCCGGCGGAACGTGCTCACGCGGATGCTCACATCGGCCTCTGTTCTCATCCGCCCACCCCGAGCTGCCAAGACAGCTTCGTCCTCATTTGCGGTACGTTGAGGACTGTTTCGAGCCGAGAGCGACATTGGCAGACGCTTTCAGCATCCGCTACTCGGAGACTGGAATGAACTGTCGCACCCATGCGCCGAAACTGCCCGGGTTGCGGCTCTGGATATACACGACACCTGGCCCACGAAATCGGCAGACAAATCCTTCACCCGACGTGAAACTGGCTACCCATCCAGACGTGGCCTTTTCGATGTTGTACGTGGTCGTGGTGGACCACGCCACCAGATGGCTATTGTCCACGATATATTCCTGATCTGGCTTCAACTCGATCTTGTGAATGGCTCCGAAGCTGTTCAGGGCAAGCATCCCCTTCCCGCTCATTTTCAAGATGAAGAACCCCTCCCCGCCCAGCAATCCCCGGCTCATGCTCTGCATTTGGCTGTCGATGACAACCCCATCCGCACCCGCCAGGAATCCATCCTTCTGCACCATATACTCGTTCACGCCATCGAGATCCAGAACGACAACCTCGCCCGGCACGGTCGGCGCGAGCAACACTTCGCCGGCGCCTCGACTGGCTCGCAACGTCTGAAAAAAGAACTTTTCTCCCGTCAGAAACTTTCGCGACAGCGCTCCTAAAAACCCTCCCTCCATCTTGCTTTCAATATCGATGGTCGGCGAACAAGCCACCATCGCACCGGACTCGGCCTTGATATGCTCTCCTTCGGCCAGCTCCACACGCACCATCGGAAACGCCCCAGGATACAATATCTCGCTTTTCATTATTTTCCCCTTCCTCTCTACACGGCCGGCTGATTGTGTGGAATACTCAGCCCGCTGTCAAGCAAGCGATGCCGGGGCAGACCTGGAAGGAACGGAAACGGACTTATCTGGACTTGGAGGAAGAGGCTGAGGATTTCACTGGAGCGGCAGACGTGTGTCCAACAGGAATCTCTACGACCACATCGGACTGGGGATCAGCATCTTGATCTTTCCCGTCGTGTCCAACACTGTAGAGGACGCCTTTTTTGAGGTTCATGAGCATTGGCATTCCCGTGTAAGGGTCATACAGGCTTTGTCCTGCTTTCGCAATCCGAGTGGCGAGATCACCATCGGCGGGACCACGCCTGAGCCAGGCTTGCACACTGGCAAGCCGAAGGTGGGCATCTGTGTCAACCACGAACCCGTTATACAGATCCCATGGAGCAAGCGGTTCAAGCCCCACGATGTTCTCGATCGGGTTGGTGAGATGATCCATCACGCCAGACGCTGGGAAACGAATATAGTCTTTCCACTTGGGCAACAAGCCATACCGCCCTTCGCCGGCAGCTTTGTACGACGCGTCATAATATTCCGCATAGTCATTGAGACGGCGTTGCATCGGCAAGGGAAGCGCCGATGCCACCATGGTGTACACCGGCAGTTCTTCGGCTCTCGCTGTTTTCAACTGAGTATCGTATGTCTTTGCGGCAGCAACCAGTTCGCTTTGCATGGGCCAACGCATCGAGAGTTCGCCCTGATCAAGCGGGCGAAGAACTTTGCTGATGCGCCCCAGGTATTTTCCGTCAAAGTTGGAGCCTGCGAGTACTCCCGAGGCGACGGCAATGTCATCATTGATCGCCTGTAGTGCCAGCATTTTCACCGCCAGAGTCTTCGCCTGACTCAGGACGATGCGCCACGCTTCCATATCCGTCTCAAGTCGGTCGATGCCGAGATCGGTACCCTGCAGAAATCCATCCGCCACATGGAGCTGGTGGGCAAAAACCATCGCGGTACAGGGCGGACTCACCGTTTGGCCATACCCCCAATCTTCAAAGGGAAGTTTTTGCCACTGGCTATACCGATTGAGCACCGACTCATGCTGATTGCCCCATTCCTTGATGGCCTGCTGATGGGACTTGAAGGCCCCGACAGGATCTGAACTGCGAACCCACCCTCGCATGCTATTGGCTGAGGCATTCGATCCCTCCATTGTGCTCGATCCTGAGCTCCCAAAACACGCTAAGGCCAACTTGCCATCGTGGGTCTCAGGCTTCCGATCGTATCCCGCCTGTATCGGATCCTGACCGACCGACACGTCAAATCCGAGAAGAAACAAGTAGCCGTTTTTCTTGTAATCTGACAGTGTCTGTTGCGGAGTGGTCGTAAGACTTTGGAATGTTGGAGAGGGGGATTCTTCCATGATGAGCCAGGTAAGTCCGATGGCACCGATCCCTAGCGCCATGAGGATCCCCGAGAGCATCACCAGGCCGATGCACGTCACCACAAGAGCACGCGTAGTCGAAAAACATGAGCTGACAAAACCGGCAATCGCCGCGCGGGCTCGAATCAGTGTCGAACCGGATGTTCGCCTCGGCTTGGACGCTGCGACATCTTCTCGCGTCTCAATCGCCTTGGCATTTTGAGACGACTCAAAGAGCACATTAACAGCAGCAGCCACGGACATAGACCGGCCGACGTCCTGCCGTTCTGCGCTCTCTGGCGATACCGGTGCACTTGGAGCGGCGTGAGGTTGTTCGATGAATCGGATTGATTCCCCTGCTTTGATCCATTCTTCCTGTTCGGGCACTGGTTTAGGAACCGGTTCAGGAATAGGAGTTTGGGCCTCAACAAACGCCATTGCCTGCGGTTGTGGTTCCTGAGCCTGCACCTCGGCTATCTCTCTTGCGGGCTGAGAACTTTCTGCTATTTCAGGCGGCGATTCCCAAATTCTCTGTTGCGCTCGAAGAGAGGAGGGAGGCGGAATCTCATCGGTTTCCTTGCTCAGTGTCTCGCTGCTAGGTTGTGGCAGAGCGACGGGAGACTCGGGCGTAGACTCCTGAACGAGGTTCTGAGCGGCTGCGATCGCATGCTCATCTTCCGTGTTCAAGA
Organism: Nitrospirota bacterium; assembly: GCA_031425875.1. Taxonomy (GTDB): domain Bacteria; phylum Nitrospirota; class Nitrospiria; order Nitrospirales; family Nitrospiraceae; genus Nitrospira_D. The sequence goes on along the minus strand of JANPKE010000653.1, from coordinate 403 downwards.
GGAAGTCATCATCCTTCGACGGAACGTCTGAGGGAGATGGCACAGCGTCTGCGACTGGTTCATCCTCAAAAACCGGCGTCGCTAGTGCTGTCGTGGGAGCTTCCGGCGGCGGCTCATCGATCGTCGGAGCGCTCATCACCCGAAACTGCGGTTCAGACTCTGCTGGTGCGGAGGCCTGTTCGGTTTCGAGTGTGGTGTGTTCCAACTCAGCAGCAGAAATCTCCAGATCGGGCGATGCCGGAGTCAGTGGAGTTGGCACGATCGTGAATGAATCCGTTTCTTCAACGGAAGTATCCGGTGAAGACGGAGGTTGAACCTGGCGCTCACTCACTGTTGGGGGCAATTCTGAATCAGCTGGATGAGGCGATGGCTCTACCGCTAGCTTCAGACTCTCTGCCGTTGG
>JANPKE010000652.1:0-2349 GCA_031425875.1 Nitrospirota bacterium | reverse complement strand
GAATGGCCCCTCGCCAATTGAAGAAATAGAGAAAGGTCGAGACAAACGTATCCCATTGACGGCCGACGAGCACCAGCCCAACAAGTCCGAGTACCCCGAACATCCACCCGGCCACTGCGGTATAGAGCGGCTCCACGAACGGGAGCGTGCCCTTCAGGAAGTCGTGGGGGTGCACGAGCGGAATCTTGATGAAGAGATAATGATGGACCACCCACATCAACCAGTTGTGTTCACCGGCTTGGGCCTGGGTCTGGAAATCCGTGTGCTTCCCGCTTGCGGACTGCTCTGTCAAATTATTCGCATAGAGAAACTTCACCAAGTCTTCGACATCCGCGATGGTCGTGTGGCAGGTCGTGTCCTTCGCCATCGCGGCATGTAGCTTCTCGATGGTTCCTGCGCCCCAGCGTTGGAACAACTGATAGACCGGCCACTCAATCTGGAAATACCGATTGCGAATGGGATCGACGATGGTCCAGGTCGGCACCCCGTCAGGCGTAGGGGTCCCGCGATTGAATTGTAGATTCGGTCGGAGGGTCGGCAGCTTCCGTTCTTGCGACTTGGCGCCGGGTGCTTCAGGGAGACCCATCGTTTACCAGCCTATCCATTGCCGAAGCGCGGTGATTGGACGACGCAGGAGCAGATAGGCCAGCGGTCCTTGCTCCCCATACACCTTGGCCGTACCTTGCCATCCGAGGCGAATGCGGGGATCTGGTGTGGCGAGCTGTGCGGTGACCCGGTACGCCAGCACGTCGCCCGGTAGAACCTCGGCGTGGTAACTGGCATGTACCACCGTCGCAGGAAACGATTCCAGTGCCAGCGCGTTGAGGAAGATCAAGGCCTCGGCTCCTTCTTTGAGCACGATGGCATCAGCCACAGGCAGATCAATACGCAGTTCGATCTGTTTGGGATCGGCAATCTCCATGATTCGCTCACCAACGGTGACCGGCCGGCCGATCCAATCGGACTTATCTGAGTAGAGGAGCAGCCCCGCTTGAGGGGCGATGACTTCGACCTGGTCCAGCATTTCCTTCGCGTACTGCAACTCGGTTTGTCGGAGATCGACCTCTGCCTCCTTCAACGGAACCTCGGCCTTCCGTTGTGGATCGCCGAACCCTGCTTGAATGGATTGACTGTGCTCCGCGCGTGCGACGGTCAATTGCTTTTCCGCGACAAGGAATTGGTTGCGTAGCGTCGTGTCTTCGTACCGAAATAACGCCGTGCCGGCTTGCACGTTTTGGTTCGGATGCACGAGCACGTCGGCGATCACCCCATCGATAGGCGCGCTCACGACCACCGGATCTTTCGCCATGACTTTGACCGGCGCTACGGCTGAAATTCTGATCGGGAGACAGAGTGCGGCGATGAGCGCAACGGGAACCAGCCACCAGGTCGGCTTTTTGATTGTCTTCGCCCAGCTCTGCTCCTTCTTTGAGAGAGCCTTCCAGGCATAGGCATAGCTGCCGGCCAGCCGATGGACAATGGCCACATCGTTTTCCTGCCAGGGAAAATCCCGCTCGAACCACCACGCACCAAGCACCGTTTCATCGGGATGTTGCAACGGACACCAAAAGACATGGCCTTTGACAAACTCCCGCCAGCCACTACGAAGCGACTCCGGCAGCAGCTCTTCCGTGATGACGGTCGGTTGTTCTTTGGTGTTGGCAGTCTGAAAGAGCGCCCGAACCGCCTGTTCGAGCCACACCATCATCGGGGCATCACGATCCACGACGGCCACACTCGACGCGTTGAGCACACGACACGCCTCGTTCGCGGAGTGTGGCGCACTCAACAGAAAGGCCTGCTCGTACGGAATCAGTCGTCGGGTCTCGTTGACAGACAGAAACTGCAACTCTTGGATGGTTTTCGCCGCCCGGATCTGCCCCTCCAAATGCGTCAGGGCCGCCAGGTGAATCAAAGTTGGGAGCTGTTGTGGCGTTGGTTCGGCGGTCGTAGCCATCATGCTCTCTATGGTTGCTCTGCAAACTGAGCGGATCCACTCATCCCAGCCAACACTTCCGGAGGCAATTTCTCGAACGCCCCTATGACCTTGATGGTCTGACTGGCGGCATCCACCGATGCCCCAATTTCTTTGACCTTTGCCGGATAACTGCGTCGGGTCTCATCCACCACAAAGGTAAACGCCGACTTGCGTTGAAGCCAGGACAGCGAAACTGAGGGGAGGACTAGCTCAATCTCCAGGCTGCTATCGTCTAACAGACTAATCAACTTGTCGTTGGGAAAGACATTCTCATGCTCATTGACCATGACACTGACGACCCGCCCTCCAAATGGAGCGACAATCTGGCATCCTTTCACATTGATTTCGACGATGCGGACCGATGCCGACGC
>JANPKE010000651.1:0-3479 GCA_031425875.1 Nitrospirota bacterium | reverse complement strand
TGGCGAGCTGCGTCGGACGAGGCTCCCGCAGTCTCCGTCACTTGGCGCATTGAGGACGCCAGCTGTTCTACCGCGCCGAGCGCCTTGATCGATTCGTCAGCTTGGTGCCTGGCGGTTCCAGCCATCTGGCCCGCATTGTCCCGCAACTTACTCGCCGAGCTATTGACGCGTTCGGCTGCCTGGCGAACGTGTTTCATCAACTGTGAAAAGCGCTGAATCATGAGATTGAATCCGTCTGCCAGATTTCCAAACATATCGGCCGTCACCTCCCCGCGCTTGGTCAAATCTCCTTTTCCGACATCGGATACCAACACAAGAAACTGCACCAGTTGTTTTTGCATCCTGTCACGCTCTTCTTCCGTCGAGACCAGAGCTGTGATTCGATCCAACATGATATTGAACGCCTTGGCCATATGTCCGACTTCATCGTCGCTTTCCAGTCTGGCGCGGGCCAGCAAATTGCCCGCGGCAGCCTGTGTCGCAACATCGGCCACATGAATGATGTCTCTCACAATGCCGCGTGCGAGAAAATATCCAATCGTAATGGCCAAGAGGAGTGCCACGGCTGCTGCGCCGAGCATGACCTTAGTAAGGTGAATAGCCATGCTCTGCCCACTCTCATTTAATTCGCCGGCCAAGTCCCGAATGAGCTGCGCCACCCATTGGAAGCGCCATATCGACCGACCGTGCCACAACGAGACCTCACTGGACAACACCGTAGCCCCCAGTTCCCTCATCGACTGTCTTTGATCATCCGTGAGCGAGGAGTCAAAGCTATCGTTCAATGCTCCCACTGCGCTTTCAGCCGACGCAAAGTATTCCTTCAACGTAAACAGGAGGACATCTAGCTCTTGTCCGTCGCGACGTCCATCTACCGTCTCGTGTGTTGCGGACGGCCGATACGTCTCAAGCGGCGTCAGAGTTCGCCTTTTCAGTTCAGCGAGCGGAATGATGGCCTCATCAAAATCACTTTGTTGTCTCTGATCTGCAACACTCAACAACGCATTGTGATAGAGACTGAGGTTGGTGCTGCTCACTGCGACATGAGAAACCCCCACTGTTGATTCGTCATAAATGGAACTCAGCTGGCCCTTCAGTTGGCCGAGGCCCAACAAACCGATCAGACCAATGGCCATCATGCCGACAAGGATGACGCTAAACCCGATAAGAATCTTGTGCAGGGCTTTGAGGTTTTTAAACCATGTACGAGGCGACCATTTCCATATCTTTCTAGAGTTGGCCATGACGCTCCTCCTGCTCACTACTCAAGACGGGACGTACCTTGGTCGGCATTATCGTTCCTCACTATTATGATGGTATGGCCTCTGGTCATCGGCCGTTCCCTCTATGGAGGCCACTAACCGGGACAGCTCTAATATCGCACCGAGCTGGTGTTCGGTTTTAAAGAATGCCGAGATCATGGGGCGTCGTTCGGCCCCAGGATGAGTCGAGGGAGCCACCAGATCATCCAACTGGATGGTGCGAATTTCCGGTATACCTTCGACTAGGATGCCGACCTGTTGTGTGCCCTGACGAATTAACACCGCATACTTCGGCATGACGGAGCTGGACACGCCTAATGTAGCCCTCAAATCTACAAGGGGAATGATGGTTCCCCGTAGATTGGTGATACCGACCAACGCAGCAGGCATTCCTGGTACAGGCGTGATCGACTCAGGCTCGAAGACCTCACGAACCTGGCGTAAATCGATGGCGAAGGTTTCCTCTCCCAATGCGACGAGACACACCTTCAAAGACGCGGTGGATTTCGCCTCTTCCAGGACAGAGTCTGAATGCAGTTGCGGCAACTCACCTATGGGAATCATCGTTTCGAGACCCCGCGCGGTATCGACTCTCTCAGCTCAGTGCGTGCTTCACAGCATGCAAGAGCTCCTCTGATTTGAAGGGTTTCACCACGTGTCCGTTCGCCCCCTGTTGCTGCCCCCAGAACTTATCGCTTTCTTGACCTTTGGAGGTGCAGAGTACGATCGGAATGTTTTTGAAACGTGCATCGGTTTTTAGATCCCTGCACGCCTGAAATCCATTTCGTCCTGGCATCACGACATCCAAGACGATGAGGTCCGGCTTTTCCGAGACGACCTTCTCCTCTAATCCATCCGCATTGGAGAACGAGACAACGGTGTGTTGAGCAGCCTTCAGATACGACTCAATCAGTTGCAGCTCCGCGTACGAGTCATCGACAACCATGATTTTGCTCATAAACCATTTCCTCTCTCTTTCAAGAAGGATTCATGCTGTTCTCAACGTATCGTCATCGCCACAGTCTCGTACAACGCCATCCTAGGGATGGCGAGCATCAGGGAGCATGCGCGAAGCACCTTCACCTTAAGAGTCGTCCGGTCCAGCGTCTTCGATTTCATAATCCGGGTTTGACAATGTGACTCAGCTACCAGTCTTGGAGGAAAATGTGTCTCTGGCTTGAGTGCCCCAATGAAGCGGTCCACAACCTCAACTTCTTCTCGTATAGTGACAGAGGACACGCCTACTAAGATTACGGTGCACAAACAACCCCCCCGCGAAAGGCGCCGCGCCCTACCCTTCAAGACTGATTGGTGCTGTTCTCATGGAGTGTAACGACTTGTTGCTGGTTGGCAAGAAAACGCTGAATATCAACATCCTCGTTAGGCGTGGTGGACATTGATACGGAGGCCAGATTCAGTATTGAGTATGAAGATGACGAACACTGGAAAGGCTATGTCATCGGAGAAGACAAGACAGATCGACGTTGCGGGATAGATGATCAGCCCACCGATCGAGCTCACCTTGCAAACGGGCAGTGACCAACTTCGAGGTATGACTATCGAGAGGTAGAAGTCCTTTCCTCTCACGAGCGCGATTGAGCCAGGCACGACGAAAGCCAGGCTCATCAAACACTCCATGGATGTACGTGCCCCACACAAGACCGTCGTACCGAATCGCTCCATCAAACTCTTCTGTGTGCGCAGCCATCGACTGGTGACCGTCCTCACTCAGGACGGAATGACGGCGAACTCCAAAGCAGGGAAGTTCATTCACGCGTCGCGTGACGCCCATATGAATCCGATACCCGCGGACCAAGCCATGACCGGCCGGAAAGAAGTCCGTGGGGTAGGCCTCTACCTGTGCGGTATATTTCTTTTTCGCGAGCACGGTCTCCATATCCAAGTAGCCTAAGCCGCAACTGGTTCCACCCTCTTCGACGCAATCAGGATCCGTAATCCGCCGGCCAAGCATCTGATACCCGCCACAGATACCGATCAGTTCCCGCCGACCCTGTAGATGATTGTCGAGCAAAGGCGCAAACCCCATTTCTCTCAAATACGATAAATCGGCCAAGGTGTTTTTACTTCCGGGAATGATCACAATGTCGGCATCTACAAGGGCGCTTGGTGTGCTGACGTATTTCAAGGCCACGTCTTTTTCCGCCATCAACACGTTGAAGTCGGTAAAGTTGCTCATGTGGGGCAACAGAATGACGG
>JANPKE010000650.1:0-5054 GCA_031425875.1 Nitrospirota bacterium | reverse complement strand
AGTGGATCGGGTTCCACTGAGCGTGTAGCCCCACTTCTAAAACTTGACTGTCCGGTTGTACGGTACAGGTGAACCTCTTGATTCAGGTTGCCAAGCTTGTCGGAGTGACGCTGAAGACCCTCGTTAGTGGCAGCGATCTCTGCTTCTACTCGATCCAAGGCCCGAAGGTTGGTATCTGCCTGCTGGGGAAGGTTGCCCAGGTGAGACTTCTTGAAACTACTGATATTCTCTTCTCTCTTCTCTAGCTCACGTTTCATCAATCGCAGTTCTTCTTCGAGAAATTCGCCCGTGCCCTCGATTTCTTTCTCACGCTCGATGGTATTCTCCTCAATGAATTTGTCTGCGATTCGGGCTGTCACCCGCCTAGCCGTTTGAGGGTCCCGATCTAGAAAGGAGACCACGAAGCCATCAACCAAATTCCCTGAACCTTTTCCTCCAGCCGGGTCGATCATAGCTCGCTCAATCTTCGTCATACTCGCCAAGTTGCCCCAATCTGCTAACTCTCCTTGGCCATCAGATCCATCCGGGTGCAGAGTGATTTCTTTTGCTATCGCACCTAAGAAATCATGGTTGATAATTTGCTTCTGGATAAGAAAGAGACGTTTCTCGAAATGTTTATCCGCGTCTTCTCCTTTATTGATAACCTCGTCGATTCCCTTGCGTTCTTCAGCCACAATCAACGTTTGCGACTGATAGTATTGAGGAGCAATCAGCAAATACCCTACAGCCAAGGTCAAAGAAAGGGCCATCGCACCTGCAATGACCCACTTATTGCGTGATGCGATTCGGACATACTCGTGAACTGTAGCCATTCCTGTTTGTTCTACTGAGGCGGCTGACTCAGGATATTGCATGCGTACCCTCCGAACAGCTTACACTACGGCATCGCGAGACCCAGACATTGCAAAGACACACCAGCATAATCACCAACACATCTCTTGCTTTAAAACGAACTAGTCGGCACCGTCGAAGGTTCTGCATCTGAAACGAAGGTTTGAAACATTGGCACGATCTCCTTGAGCCGTTCAAGCAATACGCCGGCTGCGTCTCCATAGCTTGCCGCCTCTAATCCAGACAGCTTTTCACGAAACTCCCCGAAGTCAAGATGGCTTATCGTCCGAATCTGCAAGATTTTCTCTAAGGATGATTGCACCGCAACCTCTCCTTCACCGACTAGTTCCTCATACAGCTTTTCCCCAGGACGTAGTCCGACGAATCGAATTGGAATATCCTTCCCCGGATTGAGCCCGGACAGTCGAATGAGACTCCGAGCAATATCAAGAACTTTGATTTGCTCCCCCATGTCCAAAATATAAATGTGGCCTTGTTCGCCAATGGTTGCCGCCTGAAGCACCAGCTGAACCGCTTCGGGGATCAGCATGAAGTATCGTCGGATCTCCGGGTGTGTAACAGTTACGGGTCCACCAGCCCTGATTTGCTCCTGAAAGCGCAACAACACACTGCCACTACTGCCAAGAACATTGCCAAATCGTACGAGAAGGAAGCGAGTCCGACTACTCCTCGCAATGTCCTGGATAATAAGTTCAGCTACTCGCTTGGTTGCTCCCATTACGCTCGATGGATTGACCGCTTTATCAGTCGAAATATGCACGAATTGTTCGACCCCGTAGAGGCTCGCAGCTTCAGCGGTGACGCGTGTGCCGATGCAGTTGTTCTTCACAGCCTCCAGGGGATTCATCTCCACAAGAGGCACATGCTTGTGCGCTGCCGCATGGAACAAGATCTGTGGTTTATACTGCTCCAGCACGGTACAGAGTCGCTGAGCATCGGTGACATCGCCAATCAGCGGAACAACAGAAAACGGAAGTCTCTTATCATCTAATTCCCTATGGATATTGTACAAACTGTTCTCATGACGTTCATAGAGCAAGAGTACTTTCGGCTCGAAGAGGGTAATTTGACGAGCCAATTCCGAACCAATCGACCCGCCGGCACCGGTAATCAAGACGCACTTGCCTCTCACCATCTGTCTCGTAGCTTCATTGTCCAGACTAATGGGTGCCCGTGACAGAAGGTCCGGAATCGAAACATTACGTATCTGACTGACAGCACTTTGGTCTGCAAGAAACTCCTCTTTCGCGGGCAGTGTCTTGATCGAAATATTATACGGCTCCAATTTGATAACGAGGTCTCGAAGGAACTCAGGAGCCGCATTCGGTTCCGCAACCACAACCACTTCGGGCTTGAACCCTTCTATAAGCTTAGGAAGGTCCTGCACTGTACCCAGTACTCTGACTCCATGGATGCGTTGATTAAGAAGCCCAACATTATCGTCCACGAATCCGATCGGCTGACAGTTAAATTCCGTACGACTTTTCATCTCCCGAACGACTCGTTCTCCTGAATCTCCCGCACCGATGATCAGAACCTTCCGTTTTTTCTGAAAAATCGGCATATCACGGAGAATTCTGGCGGGCAATCTCACCCCGGCAAGAAACCCAATGAGCAGGATCGCATCTATGGCGAATATAGAACGCGGGTAACCATAAATCCCCATCACCCAATGAACCCAACCATAAAATACGACCGTACTTGTTAAGACCCCCCCTATACTGTTCTGAAGATCCCAAATACTCGTATACCTCCACAACCCTTCATTCAGGCCAAACAAGGCAAACGCTACTCCTCTTAAAGCAACCAACGCGAGTACCGTTTGCTCGAAGGTATGAATCTCCCGTTCGGGGATACTACCGTCATATCTCAGGGCAAATGCACAGTAGTTTGCCAGAATGATCAAGCTCACATCAAGAACAACAATAATTGGCTTCCGCCACCTCAAAATAAATGACGACAAGCTCGTCCAAGGGGAGGCCGAGGGAGGATCGACAACGGCTTTTAGTGCAGGAAGTGTAAAGATTACTACCGGAATCCTAGCAAGATGCAACAACGTTTGCATGATAATGGCGAGATCGAGCCGCAAAGACATATGGCGGATATAGAATTTTGCTAGCCTGATTTTTTCTGGAAGAACTTTGAGCTGATACTCTTCTTCAGGATTCGAGGAATACGCGAGGATCGACGCCTCATCGATGTACCTCAACGATGCCAGGTCTGTAATCCCTGGACGAACCGTGAGCACCTCGGAAAACTCAGATCGCAGGCGCTCAACATAACGTGGGACTTCCGGCCTTGGGCCGACAAAGCTCATATCACCAACAAGAACATTCCACAGCTGAGGCAGTTCATCGAGCTTACATTTCCGTAAAATTCGACCGCTTCGCGTAATGCGAGAATCTTGTCCAACGGTGAGAGGCAAGCCGGTACCAGGAGCATCCACAACCATGGTTCTGAATTTCCGTATCGCGAATGGACGAAACCCCTGCCCTACCCGAATCTGACGAAAGATCACTGGCCCCTGCGAGTCCAGCTTGATCAACACGGAGATGATTGCCAGCAGCGGCGCCATGAGAGCCAGCCCTAGGGCGGCCATGCAGATATCAAACGTGCGTTTCATCACCGTCGATTCCTTCTGACAAGATCACGAACGGTCTCAATTACACGATTGACCTCGTCCTCCGTCATCTTCGAGTACAAGGGCAATGAAACGATTCGTTCGAAAACCCTGCTAGCAACCGGAAAATCTTCAGGTCGGTAGCCTCCCCGTTCACGATGATAGGGGTGCAAATGGAGGGGAATGAAATGCACACTGCAGCCGACACCGGCTTGCTGCAGCTGACGGATAAATTCATCGCGACCGATCCCTAAACAATCCACATCCAATTGAATGACATACAGATGCCATGCGTGCTGTACATGAGAAGCGGTTGGAGGGCACGTAATCTCGGGGAGATCTTGAAAACCTTCCTGGTACAGAGCAGCATAGTGTTCACGCCCTTTCCAAAAGCGCTCACACTTCTTCAGCTGAGCCAAACCAAGCGCTGCAGCAATATCAGTCAGATTGTACTTAAAGCCCGGTGAGAGTATTTCGTAATACCACGAACCTTGCGCAGAGTAGCGATTCCACGCATCCCGACTAAGACCGTGCAAACTCATCATCCGCATGCGAGCAGCCCACTCAGCGTTATTAGTGGTAACCATTCCACCTTCGCCGGTGGTGATATTCTTCGTCGCGTAGAACGAAAAACACGTGGCGTCAGATATTCCACCGATCATTTTGCCATGATATCGTGCCGGCAAAGCATGTGCGGCGTCTTCGATCACGTGTAGATTATGCTTTTGTGCAATCGCGTGAATGGGTCGCAGATCGCACGGATGCCCAGCGAAATGGACAGGGATGATCGCTTTCGTTTTATCTGTGATGGCCTGTTGGATACGATCCATGTTTAGATTCAGCGTGTCTTGCGTGCAATCGATCAGAACAGGCCGTGCCTTGAAGTAGGTCACCACCTCGGCTGTTGCGGCAAACGTCATTGTCGGGACCAGCACCTCATCTCCCTCGCCCACACCAGCCGCTTCAAGGGCAAGATGGAGGGCGGCAGTACAGGAATTAACTGCAACGGCGTGCTCGGCCCCAACCATTGCAGCAAATTCCCGCTCAAATTCACGCACCTTGGGCCCCGTTGTTAACCACCCAGAACGAAGCACCTCCACTACTTCTGATACTTCTTCTTCGCCAACATCAGACCTATGAAAAGGCAAGAATTCTTTCATTCACAGATCTCCTCTTCGGCTAACAAACATACCCGCTCAGAGCTCTACTTTCCCATAATTCCAGAAAAGCACAACCCACCTTTGGAGGGGCCATGAAGCTGTAGATGTCCAAGAAAATGTTCAAAGAATCGGCTGAATAATGATTCTACAACATTAGAGGATTCAAGGCTATTGGAGAATATTGATTTAGAATTTTTTAATCTCTTAAGGCTGATATGCCGCATTCGGTAAGCATGGACCGCTAAAGCAACACTCTGCCCTGACTACAGAATGTCTCGTTTGAAGGCCGACGTCAACCGCCAGAAGATTCTCCATCAAAGCTGTCCTGTTGACGGGGAAGCTGACAAGGAAAAAAATATATGAATGCTAGAGGAGGTGTAGGCCGATCTTGATGTCTGGCTGCGGGGTACAACCTACAGCCC
>JANPKE010000649.1:0-2282 GCA_031425875.1 Nitrospirota bacterium | reverse complement strand
CAATTCCACCTGGCGATGCTGAAGTTTCACAATGCCGTCGTCGATCAAATGCGCGCCGATCCAGCCAATGCCAATCGCTCGGTAAGGGACATTTTCAGGGAGGCGCGCCGCCAGGTGACATGGCACTATCAATGGATCATTCTCAACGAGTTCTTACCTCAGACAATCGGGCAGGATCGGGTCGATGAAATTATGAAGACCGGTCCGCAGTTTTACAGAGTTCACGACCGGACTCAAGACTCAATCTTTCGCAGTCCGAGACGAGAGCCTCTGATTCCGGTTGAGTTTGCCGTGGCCGCGTATCGATTCGGCCATTCGCAAGTTCGTCCCAGTTATCGCATAAATTTTGGACCGGACGGAGGACAGCCGGTCTTTATGTTCATCTTCGACGATTCAGCTGATCCGAATGATCCTGATCCTAACGATATGCGCGGCGGCAAGCGGGCCCCCCGTCGATTCGTCGATTGGCAGACGTTTTTTAAGTTCGATGAAAACGTCAGGCCCAACAAACGGATCGATACGAAACTGTCAAGTCCGCTCATGCATCTTCTCGGATCACGCGGGCCAGCGCCTGGTATGCCATCCGACGGAATCCAGTCCTTGGCTTCCCGCAATCTTATGAGACATGTCAATTTCGGTATTCCATCAGGGCAAGCGATTGCGCGCGTGATGGGAGCTCAGGTGTTGACTTCGGCGCAGCTGGCAGAACTGGCGCCCTTCGGCATGGACCAAAGCACGCCGCTCTGGTACTACATCTTGAAGGAAGCGGAAGTTCTTGAGCAAGGCCTGCGTATGGGGCCGGTAGGTGGCCGGATCGTCGGCGAAGTGTTCATCGGCTTACTGAAAGCCGATAAAGATTCCTATCTCGTCGTCGATAAAAACTGGAAACCGACCCTGCCGTCCGTAAAATCTGGTGATTTCGAGATCACCGATTTGCTAAACTTCGCCGGTGTGGTTCCTCCGCTCCAGTAGGCCTCACCTCATATCAGCGAGGGGTATTCGCTAAAAGCGGATACCCCTTGGCCGCGAATCCAGACGCATGACTTGTCCAGTGCTCAGGGTTCGTTAGGAGCGCAGCCATCGCACTTCGTTGAGTGGGAGCGATAGTCGATCACTCCACCTCTGCGGTCAAGCTCAATCAGGCAACAGTCATCGAGCATCTGCTTGAGTCGCGCTCGTCCCCGTTGGACTCGGGATTTCATACCAGAGAGTGACAAGCCCATCCGTTCAGCTGCGGCTTGCTGCGTCAGCCCATCGATTTCCACGAGGGTGATGGCAGCTCGATAGTCCTGTGCCAACCGCTCGATCATGGGACGAAGGCAAGCAGCGAGTTCCGCGCGAGGTTCGGCAGCATCGTCGCGATGAGTCGTGATTGAACCCTCTGAATCTTCGTCAATGACTTCAAGTTCTGCGCTGAGTCCTGATGAAATCTCTCGCTGTCTTCCCGGTTTCCGGTAATGATCGATGATCGCATTCCGCGTGACTTGATAGATCCATGAAACCAACCGGCCTGGATCGCTCACAGCGTTTATCTGTCGATGGACACGCACAAACACGTCTTGCAGAATATCGTCGACATGCCCCTGATCGTTCACTCGTTTAGCGATGAAGGCACGGAGGCCATCATGCACAAGTTGCCAGAGTTCTTCTGTCGTCTTCGTCATGATGGCCTCCTCCCTCATCAATCTCTCTACGGTACTGCGCCGGCTCAGGCGCCGCAAGTGGCTGGCTCATGAGCGCCGGCCTGCTTCGGTACGCAACAGCCTGTTTCACTGAGTTGTCCAGTGACTTCCAACTGCTTATGGACAGTAAAGATTTCCCAGGCGTTGCCGTCCGGGTCGGTAAACCAAAGTTTGTCCTGTCGCGCGAAGCAACAGGCGACGTTATCTTCGACTTTCTCAAGAATCCCTTCACGTTGTAAACGGGCCTTCCACTCGGCGATCTCCTCGACCGTCTCAACCTCGACCCCCAAGTGATCCACGGCACTTACTTCCCTAGAGGAAGACACCAGCGAAAAGTTCAGCGCGGGAGCCTTGAGGTCAAACTTGGCATAGTCGGCCACCTGCTTCTGGGGTGGGACTCCAAATACCTTTTCGTAAAATGCGACTGATTTAGACACATCACGGACATCGAGTGAAATATGGGGACGCATGGGAAACCTCCTTGGTTGAGAGCGGCGGATGATTCCGCCTCTCATCTCTATAGACGGAGGAGGTCAGAAAAGGACGCAGCTAGAAAAGAGGAAACGAGGATCTATCTCTATATCCTAGGCAATGAGCTCA
>JANPKE010000648.1:0-3821 GCA_031425875.1 Nitrospirota bacterium | reverse complement strand
AGCGACTGCGATCAGCAGCGGTAATTCCGCCGCAATACAGGCTGCCATTGACCTTGTGAATCGACTGGCCGCACGAGGCATGCCTTATTATAAAGACCTTATAGGGAAATAGGATCTACGCTGAAACTGGTTAGAACCAACAGAGGTTGACAAGGTACCAGGAGTCTTTACACCAACGTCAAACACGAGCTAATCAGTGAGGGCTAATGCTGGTGGTATCGGGGCTGGTCATGCGAGCCGAAGGACGCCTGATCAGGAGTTCAGTTGCTGCATCCGTTTGATCGAGCAGTAGAGCGCACACCCTTGTGCTACCATCCCGGTCACGAGTAACCCCAGTGCGGTCTGCAGCCAATGTGAAGCGGGATAATCGAGCCCATACATCCCGAGGACGAACCCGAGCGCAATGGCGATGATTCCGACGGATCGCGCAATGACACCCCTCAGCCACCAATTATCTGTTGCTGAGGTTTTGAAAGGCACCATCGTTTCAGTCTACATACTTATAGACAGAGAGTCCAATCGCACCTAGCGGACAGTCTCATCTTGATCATGAGCCTGAACAGTGGTGGGCTCAACGATCCGGAATCGGATTTCGTCGACATAGGAGTAAGCGGAGGTCTGCTCTCCGGCAAAGAGGCCGCAGCGATAGTACCCCGGTGTCCAGTCTGATTTCTGAGGAGTGAGGAGAAAATAGCCGGAGCGATCGTTCGTCGTCGTCATGACACGATCTTGTACTATCGTCTGTGAATCTTCAGTCATGTCGGATATTTCCAGTCCACATCGTGCGGTCAACGGCACGGCGTCCAACGAATCCGAGACCAGCCGAAAGACCAAATAGATTTCCAGTTGCGTGGCGGGAAAAGTATCGCCAGGATGCAGCGGGATGAATTCGTGGGCACCGGTCGGAAAATCGTCTCGTACCACCTTCGTTGCCGAAATCACAAACCGAAACCAGCTGAAATCCGCATCCCGCCCTGCAATCGCCGCCCCGGTATCCAACGTCTTGTGTGGCTTCAGCCTTTCAACAGCCTTCGCATACAGCGCTTCCTCCGACGGTGCGGATGTAGAGTCGACTGATTGCTTCTCTGCTTTCGCCTCTTCCTCCTTCAGCTTCACCAGTTCAGGAACATGGGGCCGTACCTTGTCAAGCCAGCGAGTAATCTTCTCTTTGGCCAGGACACGGGTACCGGCTGGAAAAGGGACATCCTTATTGGCTTGTTCAAATTCGACAGCCGCGTCATAGAGGATCTGGAAGTGAATGAAGGCTTCTTCCCACCGCTCTAACTCCACATAGCACTGTCCCATCCGAAAGGTCGTATCCGCGAAGTCCTCCTCGCTTGGATTCAGATTCGACAGGTTCCCGAACACAGCAAGCGCTTCCTGACACTGCCCCAGCTGCATGAGCGTTAGCCCCAGCTGATGGGTAGAGATCGGATCGTCCGGATTGAGCGCCAACAACCTGCGATAAACCGGTTCTGCATCTTGAAAGCGGCCGGCTTCGAACAGTTTCCAGGCCTCCGACCGAATGGCAGCCCATTCTTTTAGTTGTGTCGCAGTGGCAGCAGGAGTCAGTGCCGGCTGAAAACGTCGGCCCCGTTCCATCGACTCATGCAATTGTGCCAATTGATTCTTAGCCGGAAGCTCAAGCGGAGAGCCTGGCGCCACATGCTGGAGCACGTGGTGGAGGTCGGCATCCGCCCCTTGATAATCCAACACGTCAAAGCGGGCACGGGCCAAAGCCAGTCGCCAGCTGAGGAGATCCGGCATAAGTTGGACCGCCTGCTTGTACGATTCCAGCGATTCCTCCAACCGATCGAGCTTTCGGAGTTCTTGCGCCAGTCGCCAGTGAATGAGCGGATTCTTCGCATCAATCCGCGCGATGTTGTGCAGTTCTGCAATCGCCTCCTCTTCCTGCCCCCACCGCACCAGCAGCCCCCACTTCGCCCAGCGAACATCCAGCGCAGCGGGCTGCGTGACGAGCACTCGGTCATAGGCTTGAACAGCCTCTTGAGGATTGCGAAACGTAGAAAGGATGTCGCCACGTATCTTGTGGAGAGTGACCGCTTCCGGATGCACGCCCAGACCGTGATCAAGAATATCCAGCGCCGTCGTGACCGCCCCACGGTCCCATGCGGCTTTGGCATGCTCAACTACTCCATCTACCAGCGGCCTTGCCCCATCATCTGCAACGGCACAAGGACCAGCCATCAGAACCAAGGTGAGGGCTAGCGTCACAAAAACGGCGCCGGCACGAGATCGTGGCCGATCGACAGAGTCTTGCCTATCGGATGACGCAATCATGTTTCCGTTTTGAACCCCACTGCGCGTGGAACCAACTATACCAAGAAGCAGGAAGAATATATCAGGCAGGGCTCCGGCAAAATGGCCTCACACGAATCAGTCCTGCTGTTTCATTCCCTTTCTTGACCTCCCTTCATGATCCCGCTACTCTGGCTTGAGACGAACCCCTAAAAACAAATCCTACTGGAGGTGCGGCGTGATTCTGGTCACTGGTGGTGCCGGATATATTGGTTCTCACACCTGTGTCGAGCTGCTCCAGGCGGGACACGAGATTACCGTCTTCGATAATTTCTGCAACAGCCAGCCCGAATCGCTCGAGCGTGTGCAACGCATTACGGGGAAACGGCTCCGCATCATCCGCGGCGACATCCGCGACCGGGCAGCGCTGGTGACAGCGCTGCGAGCAAGCAGTGCACACGCGGTGATTCATTTCGCCGGTCTTAAGGCGGTCGGAGAATCAGTACAGAAGCCCCTCGCTTACTATGATAACAATGTAGTTGGTTCGTTGTGCCTGCTGGAGGCGATGGGAGAATGCGGCGTGACACAGTTGGTGTTCAGCTCCTCTGCCACGGTCTATGGCGATCCGCAGCGGCTCCCGCTGACTGAAGATCATCCGCTCTCCGCCACTAACCCCTACGGACACACAAAACTGACCGTGGAACAGATCCTGCGGGATCTGCAACGAAGTGATGCCTCGTGGCGCATCGGGATTCTCCGCTACTTCAATCCGGTCGGCGCGCACACGAGCGGATTGATCGGCGAAGATCCGCAGGGCACGCCGAACAACCTCATGCCCTTCGTGGCACAGGTGGCAGTCGGTCTTCGCCCGCATCTGAACGTCTTCGGGGATGACTACACAACCCCGGACGGCACCGGCGTACGCGACTATATTCACGTCATGGATCTGGCTAGAGGACACCTCAAGGCGTTGGACGCGCTCGGACGATCAACAGCACAGGCAGAATGCCTCACGGTCAATCTCGGAACCGGGACCGGCTACAGCGTGCTGGAGATGGTGCGGGCCTTCGAACAGGCCAGCGGCCAGCGGGTGGTATACAAAGTTGCGCCTCGTCGGCCCGGCGACGTCGCAGCCTGTTACGCCGATCCCAGCAAGGCGGCTGCCCTGCTCGGCTGGCGGACGGAGCGCAGCCTCGCCGACATGTGCGCCGACACTTGGCGATGGCAGAACCTCAATTCTCACGGGTACAATCCTCCCCGTCAAGTAACCTAGCAGGATGCGCACAAAGACTGTTTAGCGTTGTCTGAAACCTCAATGCCTGCAACGACTACAGAAGTCACAATGAGTTTTTCCGCAACCTGCAATTAAGCCTTGCCTATGGCGCTCCGCCGCACCACGCGGTCATCGTGCTGCGAGCGGGTGTCATGATACACTGCCCTTCGGATGTTCGACGTCATCCTCTACCAACCGGAAATCCCCCCGAATACCGGCAATATTATCCGCCTCTGCGCCAATACCGGCGTCCGGCTTCACCTGGTGAAACCGCTTGGCTTTTCCATGG
>JANPKE010000647.1:0-4379 GCA_031425875.1 Nitrospirota bacterium | reverse complement strand
ATGGATCCAATCAGGGCCTGGAGGGCTGAGACTCTCGAACGGTTCTGGTCAGCCATGGCGAAGCGGAACGGATAGCGGCGCATCGATCGGATGAATTCACGATGGAGCGGCTGGCGATGTGATTTCCGTAGTTGCCAGGCCGCTTCGCCGAGCGCTCGGATCTTCGCGCGCAGTTCGTGGATGGTTGTACTTGGCGGTAGCGGTGTGCCGAACGAGACGGTGACAGGATACGGAAGATGTTCCGGTATCTTCCAGAGAAAGCGCCTGCGATTGAAGCTAAAGATGCTGCCCCACACACGGTCGAGGTGGACTGGAATGATGGGGGCCGTCCGTCCCTTGACGACGCGTTCAAAGCCCCGTCTGAACGGTAAGAGCGTTCCGGTGCGCGTGATCTGGCATTCGGGAAAGATGCAGACGAGCTCTCCTCGGTCCACGGCTGCGCTGGCTTCTCGGAGTGCACGAAGGATGCCCCGTAATCCTCCATGCGTAGAAATCGGGATGACCCCAAGCGCCTTCATGAATGGCTTGAAGAGCGGTTGCTCGGCATATTGTGAATTCACGACGAATCGCACTGGCCGATCCAGACTGGTGATCAGGAGAAACCCGTCGATAAACGACACGTGGTTGGGGACGAGCAGGGCGCCGCCGGATTGTGGGACATGGTGCTCGCCGACGATGCGAAGGCGATAGAGCGTATGTGTCAGGAGCACGAGTACTAGCCGGATGAATGTATCAGGGAGAAACCAGAGCGCCCACAACATGCCGGCCATCGTCATGCCGGCTGTCGCCAAGAAAATACCGGTGGTTGAAAGACCTATGTTGGCCAGTGAACCGCCGGCAAGCGATCCCAGTAAGATTCCCGTGAAGACACAGGTATTTGAAAAGGAAATGACGGCGCCGCGCCGGTCCGGCGGTGATTTCCATTGCAGGATGGCATTCAACGACACAAAGATGAAGGCACTAGAAACTCCAAGGGCTCCCAATAAGAGAAATGTTCCTGATAACGGGGGGGCGACCAGGCCGAGCAACAGGAGGGCCAGAAACACGCCGATGGCGCCCAAGGGGATCAACCCATACTCGACGCGGTTGCGCGAAATCTTTCCGACCAGGATGGCGCCGATGCCGATGCCGATCGACAAGAGCGTGAGCGGTAAACCTGACATCGCGTCGGAGAGTAGGAGCACGGCTTTCGCATAGACGATCACGTTTTGCATAAACAGACTGGCGATCGTCCAAAAACAGATTTCCATGGGAATGGCCATCCGCAGCATCGGCTCAGTCCGAATCGCCGCCCATGCTCCGCGAACTGTTGCATCAATGCCACCGGTTGCACGGGCGGGTAACACCGGGGGGATGGAAAACGATGTGATAAGACCGACCACCGACAGCAGGGTTAACGCGAAGGGGGCCACCCAGGTCTGATTTCCTGCTAGTTGCAAGAGAAAGCCTCCGGCAGCGGTTCCCATCAAAATGGCCGCAAAGGTCCAGAGTTCCAACAGACCGTTGCCGGCTGCGAGTCGTTCATGGGGGATCAATTCCGGCAAGATTCCATACTTGGACGGACTGAACAACGCGCTATGGATGCCCATGCCACATAGGACAATCAGGGGAAGCACTCCCCCAGCAGGGTTCAGCCAGAGTGCGATGGTTCCAGCTGCCATCAGTAGCACCTCGACGACTTTGATCGTGATGATGACGGTCCGCTTGCTCAGACGATCGGCCAGGGTTCCACCGACGAGGGAGAGGAGTACCAATGGCAAGGTGAAAATGATGAAGGCCTTCGCCGTTTGTGTCTGAGCGACGGTTTCCAGCTCTGGGCCTGGTGCCATGTCTGATGTCGCTTGCCGAATGGCCAGTAAGGCGACCATCAGCTTCCAGGCATTGTCGTTGAATGCCCCGCAGAATTGCGCAATCAGGAGGCTGCGAAAGGGATAGGAGAAAGAATGGGGTTCAGGCCCGGCCGAGGTGATCATCCGTGAGGAGTATTGTGCCTGATTTAAGGAGCCGGGGGAATAGGCAATCCTTCCAGCTCCATAATCCGCAGGGCGTTTGTTGTGGGGCAGGGGCCCGGTCTGAGCCGGTAATCGAACTCCAGTGCGCCGGCCGAGACGGTTTCTTGAAAGTGGGCATTGATCAAACCGGGGACGGCTTGCTCCAGATCCGCCAACTCTAGATCATGGGTGCTAACAAGGCCGAAGCCGTGTCCTTGCGACAGCGCGGTGATGTAGGCACGGCTGCCGATGAGCCGCTCTCGATTATTGGTGCCCTTGAAGATCTCGTCGATCAGGAAGAGTACCGGTGGTGCGGCGCGTTCCTTGGTGGCATCGAGAATGGTTTTCAGTCGTTTGACTTCAGCATAGAAAAACGACAGGCCGGCATCGAGTGAATCATCGACGCGAATGCAGCAGGCCAGGCGGCTCCAGGTCCATGTAAACGACTGTGCGCAGACCGGCCCTCCGGCTTGCGCCAGGCAGAGATTGATGCCGATCGTTCGTAGGAAGGTACTCTTGCCCGACATATTCGAACCCGTGATCAGGTGGATCGACCCGAGTCCGGTTAGATTGACATCGTTTGCGATACGGCTCTTTGTAGAGAGGAGTGGATGGCCAAGGTGAGTGGCCTGCAGAACGGCTGCTGCGCCGTTCTGCTCACCGGTTAAGATGACGGGCGTTGGCCATGTGTAATCGGGATGGAGAGAGGAAAAAGTCGCCAGAGCCGAGGCCGCTTCGACTTCTGCCAGGCAGTCCAACCACTGCGGGAGCGCATTCTTGATCTTGTGCTGCGTGTGAATCAGTTGTCGAGTGAAGAAGAGATCCCATGGGCACAACGCGTTGATGGCCAGATGGACAAGGGGGTGGGCCTTGATGCTGATCGCATGAAGCGTCCGTGCGGCCTGCTTGAGATGTAGGGTGGGACTAGCGCCACCTGTCAGATTCGCACAGACCGAGGCGAGGGCGGTGCCTTGTCGCCGAGCCTGACGCTCGAGGTAGCCCAGGACGATGGCAAGCCGTTCGGTTTCATGGTGCAGGCCGACCGCATGTTCCAGGAGCTCTTCCCCTTGATCGGTCATGAAGTAGATCAGTGCATATGCGGCGAACGAGAACATCCAATACCCAGGGAGCTGGCCGAACAATGTGGCTGATGCAAGGGCGATCGTAGTGAACGCGAAGAGGCCCTGGAAGATCAGCAGTACATTCAGGTTGGGCAGACCGACTGGGTGTTCCAGCACCGCGGCTAGCCGCTTGCCGTTGATTTCCTGCTCTCCTGTCAGTCTGGCCTCAAGGGTCAAGCGATCGCGAAATAAAGAGCGAGATGCCAGTTCCTTCACCAACGACTGCCGTGTTTTCCACTGTGAAGGGGGAGGGGGTTGGTTCAGCAACCAGCTGTGCAAGCGCTCTCGGCCATGGTCCGAGACGGTGGTGTCGAGGAGATGCGTCAAGGAGTGAGCGTCAAAGAGATCGAGGTCGATGGCGTAGGGGTGAGATGTTGGAGCTTCGCCGGGCCTTGGCGGAATAGCCGCCCAATCCAAGGCGATGCGTGCACGATGAGCTAGTTTGACCTGCTTCCATTGCCGAAGTCGATGAATCCGGGTTTCCACCCTGTTATGATACGCAGCCACGGCGATGAAGAGGGACAAGAAGAGGCCGAGAGCCAGATTGCCGCTCTGATACCAATCGAGCTTGTAGAGGGTCACGATGCTGATGAGGCCGATGAGGAAAATAGCCAGCCGCCAGCGCGTGAAGGTCGCGCTGACCCGGGTGCCTTGAGTGATCAGGCGATCTATCCGCCGGACCGCCGTGTCGAGCTGGACTGTGCGGGAGCGTGCCATAACAGGCGACCTTACTGGGAACGGACCGGGGACGTCAAATGACAATACTGAGGATCTGTCGATCTGTTGACCCGTTGATCTGTTGAATTCAGAAACTGCAAAAGGTCCAAATCAACAGATCATCAGGTCAACAAATTCCGTTACGGGGTCACATGCCCAACCATTGGGTTGATATCTGTATCCAGGAACGCCTCGATGCCGGCGAGTTATTGAGCCGGCTCGATGATGCTGCCGTTCAGGGCGCCTGGGAGGACGAGGGAGTGGTCCATCTCTATTGGGCGGAAGACCAATGGAATGACGAAAAGCTGGCTTCGGTACAGTTGGTTCTTGCAGATCTTGTGCAGTCGAGCAGGGCGATCCTTCTCTCGGTGTGCCGAGTGCCCTCTCAGGACTGGAATGAGGCATGGACTCGTTCGGTGAAGCCGCTTCGCATCGGTTGCTTGGTGATTCGTCCGAGCTGGGAGCCGGTCGTGTTGGGTCCATCGGACATCGAGATCGTGCTGGACCCGAAGCAAGCCTTCGGCACCGGCCACCATGCGACGACGCGTCT
>JANPKE010000646.1:0-2086 GCA_031425875.1 Nitrospirota bacterium | reverse complement strand
GTGCCCGCATGGAGCCATTCAGCTGTTCCATCGTACGCGGGCCAATAATGGGTGAAGTGACGACCTTTTGATGCAGCAACCACGCTAATGCGACATCCGCCGGTCGTTGGTCAATCCGTGCGCACAGCGCCTCATAAGCTTCCAATTTGTGATGAGACCTGAGCACCTCTTGTTTTAGGTCCTCGCTCGCTCGACGCCCACTGTCTACGGACTGCAGGGCGCCGGCCAAAAGGCCACGTCCCAGCGGACTCCACGGGATCAGACCAATGCCATAGGCCTCACAGGCAGGAATAACTTCCAACTCAATCATACGTTCAGTGAGGTTATAGAGGCTCTGTTCAGATACAAGTCCCATGAAGTGGCGGTTGCGCGCGATTTCCTGAGCCTGGGCTAAGTGCCAACCGGCGAAATTGCTGCTGCCTACATACACAACTTTGCCTTCCCTGACTAACTGTTCCATGGCCTGCCAGACTTCCTCCCACGGCGTCTCACGATCGACATGATGCATTTGATACACATCAATCCAGTCCGTCCTCAGCCGCCGAAGACTGTCCTCGCAGGCTCGCTTGATATGGGCAGCGGATAGGCGCGACTGATTCGGCCACTCGCCCATGCGACCGTACACCTTCGTAGCCAGTACTACTTTGTCCCGGCGGCCTCCGCCTTGTGCGAACCACTGGCCGATGATCTGCTCGGTCCAGCCTTCACCGAGCTTCCAGCCGTACACATTCGCCGTATCAAAAAAGTTGATACCGAGCTCTAAGGCCCTATCCATCAGGGCGAAGCTGTCTTGTTCGCTTGTCTGCGGCCCGAAATTCATCGTACCGAGACAGAGCCGACTGACTTTTACGCCTGACCGGCCAAGATGTCTGTATTCCATAGGCAACTAGTCTTCTATCCGGAAGCAGTTATGAGAAGGGATCTCCACCAAAACCGTGAGAGGTTTCGTACTTAGGAGGTCATCCCATCGGACTTAGTAGCCCCGCCCTGTACTCCCACCACGCCCCATGCGATCGAGTGGGAGGGCGTCGTAACGTTGCTTGAGGTCCGGATGTTCGCTGAGATAGTGCTTAACCGCCGCATCATCCGCAAACACTTCTGGGCTGCGCTTGCGATATTCGTCGAGGGTCAGATCGTGCTTCGCCAGGAGCGCCGTAAGCTTGGCATTGATGTCCGCTCCCATTTGTTGCATGTGTTCCTGTGACGGGCGCTGTCCCTCACCATAACCTGTGCCCCCCTTCAAATAGTTCGTCATCATCTCACCGATCTCAATCCGTGCATTAACGAACTTTCCCACTTCGACCGGCTCGGCGGCATAGGCAACTCCAACGCATAGCATGAGGCTTAACGAAATAGCCATGACTCGCGGCCAAGGATTCATGGTATAGGCTCCTTCCAAGCGAATATGTTACAGACCAACACAACGTTCCACGACAACTCTTTCCCAGATACTGCACGCACTCAGATTCCAGCACACTGACCACAAGCTCAGTCGTCCTTACTACCGTCGTTGTACGCCGACGGAATGCCGTAGCGTTTACACTTTTCCCAGAGCGCCTTTCGAGACAGCCCCAAAATTTTCGATGCGGTCGTGCGACTCCCATCCACGCGCTCCAACACGGAAACGATATAGTCCTTTTCGAAGCCTTCTCGTGCAGCGGAAAGTGAGGTGAGGGACATTTCTTTCTTCTGTTTTCCTCCGGTCAAGCCTTCGCTGCAAAAGCCGCAGGATTCCTGTGGAACACCTCCAAGATATGGGCAGGATTGCAATCCACAGAGGTCAGCCGGTTGCACCGTCGTTCCGTCCCGTCCAAGCGCCACGGCCCGCTCAACCATATTTTCCAACTCCCGCACATTCCCCGGATATGAATAGCGGAGCAACAACTCACGCGCCTGCTGGGAAAACCCACGCAGTTGCTTGTTCAGTTTTAGCGAGCATGTTTCGAGGACATGCTCGTCGATGACCAGTTTATCTTCTTGCCGTTGGCTGAGCGGCGGAACGATGATCGGCACGACGTTGAGCCGGTAAAAGAGGTCTTCGCGGAACCGACCCTGCGCCACCTCTTTGCGTAGATCTTTCTGTGTG
>JANPKE010000645.1:0-3578 GCA_031425875.1 Nitrospirota bacterium | reverse complement strand
CTAGGGCGTACCGTGCCTCCTTATTGGCCGGATTCAACTGGACGGACTTCTGGAACGAGACAAAGGCCTTTTGGCGATTTCCGGGGAGACTCGCGACACCCTCTTGATAATGCCCTTGCGATTTTTGCATCAGGTCTTTGTCGGTCGCACACCCTCCCAACAGACTGATGAGTCCGACACAGACAAGCAAGCGATACGCTCGCTGCCGACCGAAGATCCAATTGCCTCTGATCATCGAACATCCTCAAAATGCGTGAGCCGCTTAAACTCGGCAAACCGGGCCTGAATCTCTTTGTAATCCAGGATTCGTAATCGGTCAAGACTAAAGGATTCTACGGTAAAGGACGCCATCACGCTCCCAAAGACGATGGCTTGTCGCATGGCCTCAGGAGATCGGTTTCCTGTTGCCGCCAAGTAGCCCAAAAATCCACCGGCAAAGGTATCTCCGGCGCCGGTCGGATCCCGTACGTCTTCGAGCGGAAAAGCCGGCGCGCCGAAAATCTGTTGTTCATTGAACATCAGCACACCGTACTCGCCCCGCTTGACGATGAGATGCTTAGGCCCTCGGGAAAGCACGAGCTTGGCCACTTTCACCAGATTGGAGTCTTGACCCAATGCGCGCGCCTCACCGTCGTTGATGATCAGAATATCCACCTTCTCCAGCACCTTCCAGAGCGCGTCGCGCTGACCATTGATCCAGAAATTCATGGTGTCGCAGGCCACCAATCCAGGACGCTTCACCTTGTGTAACACATCGAGCTGAAGCTCTGGATGGATATTCCCCAGGAACAGCACGTCCGGCGCAAGATAGGCTTCAGGAATCTGAGGACGAAACGTTTCAAACACGTTGAGCTGCGTGTCCAAGGTATGAGCTTCGTTCAGCTGGTGCGTGTATTCCCCCTTCCAGCGAAAGGTTGCCCCCGGACGCCGTTCAAGACCGGTGAGATCAATGCCACGGCTCTTCAGAAACGCGATATGCTGTTGGGGGAAATCCTCTCCGACGACGGCAATGAGCGCGACGGACGTGAAGAAGCTGGCCGCCGTTGAGAAATAGGTGGCCGACCCCCCAAGAATCTCAGTTCCTTCGCCGAACGGAGTTTTGACCGTATCAAGCGCGACTGATCCCACGACTAACAGCTTCCCCATGACTAACGAACTCCTCTCTTTAGTGACAGCGCACGGTCAATGAGCAGGGAGAGTTTCTTCCGGGCAGCTGAAGAAATTCGATTCGGCATCGTCAGAATGGCATTATCCAATGCCCGATGACAAGGGCACTCGACAGGGTTGGTGAATGCGGGCATTACCGCACGCAATATCTGTTTGGCCAACACGACGTTCCGATGGAGCGTCCCCAACACCGCCTCCACGGTGACCGCCTCTTCCGTCTCATGCCAACAGTCGTAATCGGTCACGAGTGCCAAGGTCGCGTAACAGAGCTCCGCCTCACGGGCCAATTTTGCTTCCGGCATATTGGTCATCCCGATTACATCGACGCCCCATTGCCGATAGAGCTGTGATTCAGCTTTTGTTGAAAACTGCGGACCTTCCATGCAGAGATAGGTCCCACCGCGATGCAGATTGGCCCCGACGTTTTCTCCCGCCGTCAGAAGCGCCTGTCTCAGTTCGGCACAGATCGGCTCACCGAAGGCGACATGCGCCACGACTCCGTCGTCAAAGAATGTCGAGACACGCCGCTTGGTCAGGTCGATAAACTGGTCTGGGACCGCAACGTCGCCCGGCTGAATCGATTCTTTCATGCTGCCGACCGCGCTGACCGAAATCACATGGGACACCCCCAGAGACTTGAGCGCGAAAATGTTCGCACGGTAGTTGATCCCGCTCGGATTCAACACATGTCCGCGCCCATGCCGTGAAAGAAAGGCAACCCGAATCCCTTCAAGTGACCCCACAGTAATCGCATCGGACGGCGCTCCGAAAGGCGTACGAACTCGGATTGACCGAGCGGAGGTAAGCCCTTCAATGTCATAGAGTCCGCTGCCTCCGATCACCCCGACGGTCACCCGCTTATCCTGTCTTCTTGTCTTCATACAGATCCTTTTGCTAAGAGGCTGGCGGCACAGCAGCAAGCGGTTTCTGTTGTCCCAGTGCGCACATAAATTGCTCGATGCGTGCGATCACTCGTTCGGCCGTCCGCTCATAGGGCTCGTTGTCCTCGATCGACAGCCACGCAACTCCCACTTCGCTTCGAAACCAGGTCGTCTGCCGTTTCGCAAAACGTCTCGTGTCGCGCTTGAACCGACGCACCATTTCGGCGTAATCGCACTCATTCGCCAAATAGGCTCCGATCTGGCGATAGCCGAGACCTTTCATCGAACCGAGCTCGCGCCCATATCCCCGATCAAACAATGCGCGAGTCTCTTCTACCATTCCATGAGTCAGCTGCCAATCGATTCGTTCCTCGATCCTTCGATGCAGCGTCTCTTTCCTTCGCTCAAGGCCTATAAGAAGAGCGGAAAACGGAGCTTCCTGAAACCCATGTTCGGCTTGTACGGTCGACAGTGGGCGGCCCGATATCCGATAGACTTCTACCGCCCGCATGACCTTAGATTCATCGTTCGGGTGTAACCGTGCTGCCGTTTTGGGGTCAATGCGCATCAGCTCTGCATAGAGACCGTCTCGCCCCCGTTCGTCTCTCAATTTCTTGAGATCCCCCCTCACCAGCGGGTCGGCCTGGGGCGCTGGACATAACCCCCGCACCAAGGTTCGGAGATACAACCCCGTTCCACCCACAACGAAGGGCAACTGCCCCGCCCCATATAAACGTTCGATTTCTACCATTGCAACCCGCCGATACCAACCGGCGTTGAACGTTTCGTTGGGGTCGACCACATCAATCAGTCGGTGCGGTACACCCCGCCGCTCCTCTGCAGTCGGTTTATCCGTCCCAATGTCCATCCCTCGATACACCTGACGAGAATCTGCCGTCAGTATCTCGGTATTGAACTGTTTGGCCACCAATAATGCAACCCGACTCTTTCCAACGGCTGTCGGCCCCAGGAGCACAACCAAGGGACGGTGATGGCGCACACCTTCTGATAGCATGTTCACGTCAGCGCTGCCGAAACAGAGTTGTCATAAGCACCGCGCGCTCGACCACTGTCGGTCGCCGCTTCCGCGCAACACGCCCTACCAGCCAGCTCGTCCGAACATTTTCTCGAGATCTGTGATGCTCAGTCGGAAGGACGTTCTCCGCCCGTGTGGGCAAGTCGTGATCTCCCCTTCAGTACGCCAGTCCTCAATCAGAACCTTGATTTCTTCGGATTTCATAGAGCGCCCGGCCCGAACTGCGCCGTGGCACGCCAACGAGGCCAGGACCGATCGCACGCGTGCCTCCAGACTAGGAGCACTGTCCCATTGCGTGATGTCATCCAAAAGATCTTGCAGAAACGTGGTTGGATCGATCTTGCCGAGACCGGCGGGAATCGCCCTGATCAACACAGTTGAGGAACCAAAAGGTTCAATGTCCACTCCCAACCGCTCCAAGTCATGTTGGTAACGCTGAAGCACTGTCGTTTGAAGTGGTGGCAGTTCGACCGGATCAGGGATCAGCAACGGCT
>JANPKE010000644.1:0-1650 GCA_031425875.1 Nitrospirota bacterium | reverse complement strand
GGAGGAGTCTTCTGTGAGCCTACTTGATGGCTCGCATAGCCGACACATTCCAACACGATCGCTCCATGGATCGTTTCACGATTCTTTCTCAAAAGTGCGGTATAGGCGGAGCTGCCGAGCAAGTTCTCTTCTTCCAAGTTAAAGGCGATGAAATGGATCGGTCTGGCCAATTTCATGGCTCGGATCCGGCGAGCAATGTGTAGAAGTACCGCGAGGGCGCTAGCATTATCATCGGCGCCGGGAGACCCTTGGACCGTATCGAAGTGCGCAGCGAGGATCAGCGGCGGTGCGGATTGGAATGGCTCAATGTCGGGAAGCGCCGTTCCGATTACATTGTGGTAGGTGCCGCCCAAGGCCTGGAAGTGTTGCGTTGTGACGGTAAGACCGGCTTCAGAGAATTGGCGGTATAGATAGGCTTCTGCTTCCTGGAGGTGAATCGGAGAAGAGAGGGGATGGCGTTCGCCCACCAGATGGCGAAGGTCTTCTTTGAGGAGGTTGTGAGCAATGGGCACGTGGGTTTCCGTCAACGGAGGGTTAGGTCACGATCTCGGTGCCGATGCCCCTGCGCGTGAAGATTTCGAGCAAAACAGCGTGTGGAATGCGCCCGTCGATGATATGGGCCTTCCCGACCCCCTCGGCTAGCGCATCCAGACAGGCGTGAACTTTCGGGATCATCCCCTCCGTGATGGTTCCCTTCTTCATCATCCGTTGCACATCTTTTCGAGACACGGTGGAGAGGTGGCGCCCGTTGGCGTCGCGAATGCCTTTGATGTCGGTCATCATGACGAGTTTTTCCGCGCGCAGGGCCCCTGCGACAGCTCCGGCAACAAGATCGGCGTTGATGTTATAGGTATTCCCTTCGCGATCCGTTCCGATGGGCGCGATCACCGGGATGTAGTGGTCGTCCTGCAGATTACGCAACAGACCAGGATCGACCTTTTCGATATCGCCCACCAACCCGAAGTCCCCTTCGCTGTCCTCTCCTTCTAAATCGCGATCGAGGCTTTCCGCCCAGGCCTTGGCCGTCAATGGCTTGCTGAGAATCAACCCACCGTCCTTCCCGCTCAAACCGACCGCACTGCCACCGTGTCGGTTGATCAGATCGGTGATCTCCATATTGATCTTTCCTGCCAGGACCATCTCCACGATTTCCATCGTGGCCTCGTCGGTGATTCGAACACCATGGCGGAATTTCGCTTGGATGCCAAGCCGGTCGAGCATCTTGTCGATTTGGGGTCCGCCGCCGTGGATAATGACCGGGTTGATTCCGACGTACTTCAGCAACACGACATTTTGCGCGAACCGTTCTTTGAGGGATGAATCCGCCATCGCATGGCCGCCGTATTTCACGACCACTGTTTTCCCGCGAAACGTTCGAATGTACGGCAGGGCCTCGATGAGAACGTTGGCTTTCTTGATCAGTTTGTCCATGCAGAACTCCCGGCGATCAACACCGAATCCCTACAAAATGTAGCGGCTCAGATCCTGGTCTTTCACAATATCTTTCAATCGGTCCCGTACATTGGTAGCGGTGATACTAATTTGTTTGTCGGGCCAGCATGGTCCCTCGAAAGAAATGTCCTCAAGCAACCGCTCCATGATGGTGAACAGGCGGCGCGCACCGATGTTCTCAGTCCGTTCATTCACTTG
>JANPKE010000643.1:0-5369 GCA_031425875.1 Nitrospirota bacterium | reverse complement strand
CCGCCATGGGTATGGACGATTTGGCAAATGCGCCGCACGCTCGCCTCAAACACCCCGTGAGTGGACGGATAGGTGAGCATCAAGGCCGATAGTCGATCTCGATATTGGGCGGCCTTGGCCTCCAAGTCGGCGACATCCACGTTGCCGTCCTGATCGCAGGCAACCACGACGACCGTCATCCCAACCATGGCGGCACTGGCGGGGTTCGTGCCGTGGGCTGATACGGGGATTAAGCAGACGTCTCGGTGTGTTTCTCCCTTCGCCCGATGGTATGCCCGAATCATCATCAGACCAGAATATTCGCCCTGTGACCCCGCGTTCGGTTGGAGCGAGAACGCTGCAAATCCGGCAATCTCAGCCAACCACGATTCGAGCTGTTCGAACAAGGTCCGATAGCCACGTGTTTGTTCAGCCGGCGCGAAAGGATGCAAGCGAGCGAACTCCGGCCACGTCACCGGCAGCATTTCAGCAGTAGCGTTCAACTTCATGGTGCAGGAACCCAGCGGGATCATG
The DNA here is from genome assembly GCA_031425875.1 of Nitrospirota bacterium. Lineage (GTDB taxonomy): Bacteria > Nitrospirota > Nitrospiria > Nitrospirales > Nitrospiraceae > Nitrospira_D. The sequence continues at coordinate 4,856 of JANPKE010000643.1, read as the reverse complement.
GAGTGGACGAGAGAAAGATCCTTGGCCTGTAGTCTGTGGAGATAGCGGAGCATCTCGTGCTCGGAGTGGTAGCGATGGAAGACCTCATGCGTGAGGTATTTACTCGTCCTGGCCAAGGGGGACGAGTAGTTGAGATCGATGGCGTCAGCGAGATCGGAAAGACGGAACGGCAACTGGTCATGCCCGACGAAGATGTGCAGGAGACGGCGCACTTCTTCCTCGGAGCTGACTTCATCGAGTGAAATGCCGATGGAGCCGTCTTCATAGTGTCGGAAATTGACCCCTTGTTCTTTCGCCCTGGTCGCAAGGTGATCAGTTTGAGCTTTGGGGACCGGTATCCGAACCGTATCGAAGAAGACTTTCGGCAAGACGTCGAATCCAAGCCGACGCAGTCCTTCCGCTAACAACAAGGTGAGGCCGTGTACACGCTCGGCGATCCGACGCAACCCGTCCGGCCCGTGGTACACCGCATACATGGCGGCCATGACGGCCAACAGGACTTGAGCCGTGCAGATATTACTGGTGGCCTTTTCCCGTCGAATGTGTTGCTCCCTCGTCTGAAGCGAGAGCCTGATGGCTGGTTTGCCGGTCACATCCTTCGAGACACCAACAAGGCGACCCGGTACCTGCCGTTTGTATTCCTCTCTGGTCGCGAGAAACGCAGCATGGGGTCCACCGAAGCCAATCGGAACACCGAAGCGTTGTGTCGAACCGACGGCAATGTCGGCACCAAACTCCCCGGGCGAGCGGAGCAAGGTCAGGGCGAGAAGATCGGTGGCAACTGCTACGAGAACACCGGCCTCATGCGCCTGTGTGACCAATGTGCTGAAATCACTCACATAGCCGTCCGTGGCCGGGTACTGCAACAACAGGCCGCACAGCTGAGGACGCGAACAATCAACGGACGAGGCGACACCGGTCTTGATGACGATACCCAGAGGCTCGGCTCTGGTCTGCAATACCGCCAAGGTCTGTGGATGGCAGTCGCGCGAGACAAAGAATTCCTTTCGCTCATCGCCTGCGTTGTGGGCGATCGTGTAACACATCGCCATCGCTTCGGCTGCAGCGGTCGCTTCATCCAACAGCGAGGCATTCGCCAGCGGTAGACCGGTCAAGTCCGCCACCATGGTCTGGAAGTTCACAAGCGCTTCTAAGCGGCCTTGTGAGATCTCGGCTTGGTAGGGGGTGTATTGCGTATACCAAGCCGGGTTTTCTAGAATGTTTCGCTGGATGACTCCCGGGGTGACGCAATCGTAGTATCCCATGCCGATCAACGATCGATAGACCTTGTTCTGGGACGCGATGTCTTTCAAGCGGGCCAGGACAGCCTGCTCGCCGTCGCCGGACGGAACGTCTAGGGATCGACGAAATCGAATATCAGAAGGAATGGCGGTATCGGTCAATGTGTCGAGCGAAAGGAGGCCTAACGTGGCGAGCATCTCCTGAATATCGGCCCTGGTGGGACCCAGGTGTCGGTGAACAAAGTCGTCGGTCGGTTGACGCCAATTCTGAGTGGTCATGGAGTCGGCTACCCTCTGGTTAGCTCATAGAGAACGGGTTGAGTAGTACCTCGTTACTCTCGCAGGGTACCACGCAATCCGCTATTTTTCCAAGAGACTAGACCCGCTTCCCGGAGATGATTTCATCGTCATGACAATGGCTGTGTTGAGAGGAGGCCTTGTCTGAAGCAGCCGTCGGGCCCGGCACGTGCTCCGCAGAGTGCATCGGCCTGCAGAGCCGCAGGCTTAGATTGCTTTTCACATAATTCACGCTATTGTTACCTCATATCTTCAGTCCGGAAAGCTGACCTATGGTCGCCACGAAGCAGGGGACCGATGAGAGAACCGAGAAGCGAGTGCCGCCACGCTTCTCGATGGTAAAAGCCATCGTCATTCTCTTTGTGCTGGGCACCACAGTGGCCATCGGATACGCAGGGTACATGATTTTCAAGGATCAGAGTCTGGTCACCAAGTTTCTGGCTCCCCATCTACCGACAAGTCAGCCCAGCGTGGTTCTCACAGATTCGCAGTTGAAGCCCCTCCAGCCCGATGTCCGTCTGACTCGTGAAGGGATCGACCATCTCCTTGACGCACTCGACGAAGCGGTTCGACGAAAAGATGTCGACGGCGTCCTGCGCCACATTGCTTATGATGCGACCATCACCATTCATCTGAAACAAGGCCCGCAACAACAGATGGCCATGCTGACGCGGGAAGATTATCGAAAGACGCTCGCCATGAGCTTCGCCTTTCCCAGCGCCCACGACTTCACTCGTACGAATACGTCCGTGTCGTTGGCCGTAGATGAACGGAGCGCGAAAGTCTCCTTCAAGTCGACAGAGACGCTTCGCCAGGCCAATCGAGAATTCAAGACGGAAGGCGAGGAAACGCTGGTCTTCACGATCCGCGACGGTAAGCCCATGATTACCTCTCTGGAACAGACCTTCCCCGGCGATTCGACATAAGTCCCCGCTTCGTGACGAGTGCGAGCCACTGTACGCTTCAAGATTCGCAGTCATCGGTCTGGTATAATCACCCCGCTGCTCAATATTTGTTGGGGTGTGTATGCGCGTGCTTGTCATAGAAGATGAAACCAAAGTCGGTTGTTTTATTAAGCGGGCGCTCGAAGAAGAGAGCTATGCCGTTGACCTCTGTGAGGACGGAGCTAAGGGATTTGAGATGGCCCTGGCGACCAACTATGACCTCCTGGTCGTCGACGTGATGCTGCCCTCCATGTCTGGTCTGGATGTGCTGAAGAATATTCGTCGCGAACGGGTCCACACACCGGTGCTGATTCTCTCGGCGCAATCCCAGATCGACCAGCGGGTCAAAGGATTGGATGCCGGCGCCGATGATTATCTGACCAAACCGTTCGCGATTGATGAACTCTTGGCGCGTGTTCGAGCCCTGTTGCGTCGTGGAGCATCCGAAAGCCCAGGAATTCTACAGGTGGATGATCTGATGCTCAACCCGGCAACCCGTGATGTCACCCGGGGTGGGCAACGCATCGATTTGACGCTGAAAGAGTATGCCTTACTCGAATATCTGATGCGTCACACCGGCCGCGTTCTCACTCGGCCCATGATCTCCGAACATGTGTGGAATCAAGATTTCGATACCTTTACGAACGTCATCGATGTCTATGTGAACTACCTTCGGAACAAAATCGATCGAGGCCGAACCAAAAAACTGATCCATACCATTCGCGGTAGTGGGTATATGCTGAAGGCCGACTAGCGTGAACCTGACACAAGCCTCGCGCGTACCCAGTGACTTGAGGCGCAGCGAACCGACAGCACGACGTCGTTACCACCGAGCAGGAGCTGATCCATGCCGCTACGCGTCCGGCTGACCCTGTGGTATGGGACCGCCCTGGCCCTGGTGTTGATCATTTTCTCCGTAGTGCTGTACGCCATTACGGCGAGAAGTCTCCGCGACACAGTCGATGAATCGTTGGAAGATACGGCCATGACGGCGGTGCGGTCGCTCGAAGAGCGAGGATTTCTTCCACTGATTAACGAAGAGGAACTGCTTTCGCAATTTCCCGAACTGACGCGAATCGATAAGTTCTTCCAGATCTTCAGCCCCTCTGGCACGATCACGATCCGCTCTCCGAATATCAAACAACACGAAGTTCCACTGAGCCGAACCGCCCTTGATGCCGCGTTTGCCGGACAGAAAATTTTTGAGTCGGCCAAGTATCCCAAGGAACCTCCGTTGAGGCTGATTTCCGTGCCGATCATGTATCGAGGCAATCTCCTGTACATCGTGCAGGTCGGTACGTCGATGGAATCGGTTGGAGAGACACTCCAGCGCTTCCTGGTGTTGCTGGTTGTGGCGATCCCCATCGCCCTGGCTGTGTCTCTGGCAGGGGGATGGTTCTTGGCGGGACGAGCGTTACGTCCTGTCGATAAGATTACCCTTGCGGCGCAGCGCATTGCCGCTGGGGATTTGAGTCAACGCCTGAGCATACCGGCGGCTCACGACGAAATCGGCCGCCTGGCCGCCACCTTCAACAATATGATCGGCCGGCTGGATACGTCGTTTCGCCAGATTCGTCAATTCACCAGCGATGCCTCGCATGAGTTGCGGACTCCTCTCACGGTGATGAAAGGCGAAACAGACCTGGTGCTGCGGCGACCTCGTTTGCTCGACGACTATAAGTTGGTGCTGGAGAGCAATTTGGAAGAGATCGATCGAATGACGCGGATCGTCGACGAACTGTTGTTTCTCTCACGTGCCGACATGGGTGAAGTCAGAGTGGAGTCGCTGCCTGTCGCCATGGAGTCGTTGGTGCAGGATATTCATCGTCAGGCCAAGTTGCTTGCGCAGGACCGCAATATCGACGTCCTGCTGGGAACCGTCATGCCGGTGGTGGTTCAGGGCGACGACTTGCGACTTCGTGAACTGCTGCTCAATCTTGTCGAAAATGCGATGAAGTATTCGCATCCTGGTGGGAAGGTGGAGATCTCGCTGTTGAATGACGGTCGGGAAGCCCGACTGTCGGTGACAGACCAGGGGATCGGCATCGCCCCTGCCGATCACAAGAAGATTTTCCAACGCTTCTTCCGCACCGACGTTGCCCGAGGCCATACAAAGAAGGGGACGGGTCTCGGCCTCGCCATCTGTGCCTGGATCGCGGAGTTGCACAAGGGCCGGGTCGAAGTCAAAAGCGATCTCGGCCAAGGATCAGCTTTCACGGTTGTGCTACCGCTCGCTCACCCCTCGGCTTAGTGAACTTTAATCGTTGGTTAATCTCGTTCTCATCCCAGGTTGTTATGTTCCTTGCAACTGCAAGGCAGGGGTTACCCGATCGTAAGAACTAGGAATTACGGGTTTCCAATCAACCAGCCTATG
>JANPKE010000642.1:0-3798 GCA_031425875.1 Nitrospirota bacterium | reverse complement strand
TCTTCTTGGCCGGGGCCTTCTTTGCAGGCTTCTTCGCTGCTTTCTTCGTTGCCATGAGTACTCCACCTCCCTTCGATTTCAAAAATGGTGATTGTGTATGTCTGGTATAGCAGAGTTTGTGCGATCAGTAAAATCCTCTCTGCCCAAACTTGGTCTGAGCACTGACCCAACCTCCCCAAGTCATACTTGTAAGGCGAGGGCCATGGGTTTGAGTCCCAGCCGGCTCACCAGTTTGGACCAGAGCCAGAACTTTCAAAACGACCTTCATTCTCGTGAACTCTTCGTCAGCCGGCAGCAAGATTGGCGACGGTTTACGACAAGGCTGTTGCGATTGTGATTCGCAAGACCATCGCATGTCTGTTTTGAGTTGGAGCGACGAACTTCGATGTGTTATCAGTGTACAACTACCCGTCTGGCGGACGCGGGCCACTTCCTGCAGTAATCGCCACAGTATGGAAATGATGTCCCGAGAATTCATACGACCTGTCGTGGAGATATAGCAATGCCCAAAGCCCGTAGCGCTGGCCAGTGTGATCGATGCGAAGCCGAAGATCGAGTTAGGATGACCTTCATGACGTGCAACCGCTGCCGTCGGTATTTCTGCAGTGAGCACGGCGCCTTAGAATTGGACCAATGCGAAGTATGCGTTGAAGGCGGCGAAGAGACGGAATAGCGAATCATGAATCAATCGGATCGGGCCGGTGCACTGGTACCGTGAGTGTTTTCTGGCGACGTCTCCCTGTCCGGCATCACATTGTGTCAGCAGGTATCTGGTCGCCACCGGCTGTAACCAACCGGCTAGCACCTACGAGACGCATTGCTCGAGCCAGTGAGACTGTCACTCCTGCTGCGTGAATTTCTCCAGCACGCCGGTTTCTGCCTCTGCCTCGCGTTTCCTTCTTGAACTGTGCGGTGCCCCTCCTCCTCCCGTGAGGGAGTTACCTTCATCTCACACAAGGAGGAAACGTCCGCTGCGAAAGCGCTGTTTGGCTGTTTGATAAGGACTTAGGTACGAGTATCTGGGCTTAGAAAACCGCTGGTCTATCCAACTGAGCTACGGGGGTGCAACAGAACTGTAGCGCACTGACGGGCAGATTGGAAGGGGCGGGACAACCCTTCTTGGAGCAATTTCCTACCCGCAGCATCCGCCGGCGAAGACTTGTCGTTGGCAGTGGGCATTCCAGCAAGCTGGGCAGAGTTGAATTGTGGAGTGCGTAAAGCCATCGATCGATTCCATCAGCCGTTCGACGACTATGCCGCAATCAGAACAGGGGCCTGTCCGCACTGATGGCGCACTAGGCTCTTGGACTGTCATAACCCGTCAGCTTTGTATTCGAACGTACATGTCGATTGCAGACTGCCGACATGAACTGGCTTCCCTGTTTGGACCGCAGCAAGTTTCTAAAACGCTCCACCAGTGAGCCTGCAGTGCTTCGTTGCGAGCCCAGCTGGATGCTCTGCAACCGGTTGTCCAGTGCGGCCACCGTTCTTTCCAAATCCATCAACTGATCTTTCGTGAGAGAGAGTGACTCTGTTGCGAGCATCGTTTCCTCCTTTCAATTGGCTAGACGGTACAATGTCGGATGACACCAATGACAATTCCTTCGATCTGAAATTCATCCGATGACCTGACCATGATCGGCTGCATCATCTCGTTGGCCGGGCGAAGTTCAATGTGGGCATCTTTCTTGATATATGTCTTGATCGTAGCCTCGCCATTGACCAAGGCGACGACGGTCTGTCCGTTTTTGGCCGTGCCTTGTTTGTGCACCACCACGAGGTCGCCGGGTAAAATGCCGTCGTCTTTCATGGACTCTCCCTTGACCTTTAAGGCGAAAGTCTCTCCACTCCGCAACATACTCGGAGGGATGTCCACGAGTTCCGATTGCGGCACCGGCTCGATTGGAGAGCCGGCTGCAACGAGACCGGCCATTGGAACGGCCGTCTTACGTTGTAATTGATTCAGCACCACCGAGACGACACCGGGAATCCGTCGCATGCCGGCTTCATAACGCGCTACAGATACCCGAGTCGTGTGTAGAGCCTCGGCAAGTTGTTGCTGAGTAAGGCCTAGTTCTTCTCGAATATGTTTGAGGTCTTGTGATTTCACGATGTATCCATTGGTAACATTCCAGTACCTGCCTGTCAAGGGGATATTTAGGATATATGTGAAAGGCCTGTGCATAACTTTTCTGCTAGAAAAAGATTGATCACCTGAGAGCGCCCAAACACGGTTAGAGCATTGAATCAGCGAGCTCTTTCATGTTTTTTCTTGCAAATGGATCAGAATCTACAAGATGCAGGGCCATAGCTTTTGCTATCATACAATGCTTAAAAAGTAGGCAAAAAGGTCTCGCAAGTCGCATTTCGTGGGTTCATCCATCGCGAGGAGAGTTGCGCACAGGTTTATCCACAGAAACTGGGGAGAGGTGACCAGCCTGGAGTGGAAGATGGTTTATCGGCGTGGAATGAGATGCACCGAGCCTGTTTCCAAGACAGTCTACACGTCACGTTCAATGAACAACGCCATTCACTCTATACAGATGATCATGTGACAAGAACGGCGAATGACCTACAGAGGGACCCAGAGATTTCTTGTCCCTGTCCAAGCCACTATTCCACCAACTCTTCGTTCATTGCTACCGCTTTGACATGGGCGAATACCCGTTGCCCGGGCTTCAGTCCTAAGGTCGCGAGCGACTTTCTGGTGATGCTCGCGATCAGTGGTGATCCAATATCCAACAAGACGTCCACCGACGACTGATTCAACTCTCGGACTTCAACGATCGTCGCTTCGAGAATATTCAACACACTGGTCGGGAAATCGGTTCGGCCGACGACGAGGCTGACATCACTGGAGAGGATATGGACGCGCACAGCCTGTCCAACGGTGGCGGATTGCAGCGGAACGAACAGAGATTGTTCCATGAATGCCAACTGAGTGAGGCCGTACTCCGGGTCATGACCGAACACGCGGGCATCTAGAATCGCCCCCACGCGGTGTGCTCCGAAGCTCCCCCGAAATTCCAGCGAAGTGAGTATCTCATTGAGTGCGCCGGTGCCTATAAGTTTTCCCTCTTTTAACAGGACGACCCGGTCCGCGAGCTGGAGGATTTCACTGATCGCATGACTGACATAGATCACCGGGATGGCCAACTCCCCATGAAGGCGACGGATGAACGGAAGGAGTTCTTGCTTGCGCTGAATATCGAGCGAGGCGAGCGGTTCATCCAGCAATAGCAATTTGGGATTGGTCAGCAGCGCACGGCCGATCGCCACGCGTTGTTGCTCACCACCGGAGAGCTTATGAATGCGGCGTTCGAGCAGGTGGCCGATTCCAAGGATGCCGATCACCTGTTCGAGAGTAATTCGGCGTGATTCCGGAGGAATGCGTTGATACCCATACAGGAGGTTTGAACGGACATTGTAGTGAGGGAACAGGCGCGGCTCTTGGAAAACGTATCCGATCGGACGTTCATACAGTGGTAGACATCGGCTACGTGTTTCGTCTTGCCAGACGTCATCACCAAACTGCATGAAGCCATGGGGTGCACGTTCGAGTCCGGCGAGGCATCTCAAAAGAGTGGTCTTTCCCGATCCTGACGGCCCAAAGATGGCGGTGATGCCAGACATGGGAACATCCAATTCGACATTCAGGTGAAAGGCCGGAAATCGCAGATCAAAGCGTGCCAGTAATCGACTCATGACACATGAATGGGAAATCGGCGGTTTGTCACGTATACGGCCAACAACACGAGAAACGAGAACGCCAACAAGAAAGCAGAAATGGCATGGGCT
>JANPKE010000641.1:0-3278 GCA_031425875.1 Nitrospirota bacterium | reverse complement strand
TGTGTCGCGATCCCGACCGGACAGGTGTTCAGATGGCACTTGCGCATCATGATGCAGCCTTCGACGATGAGGGGGGCCGTCGCGAACCCATATTCTTCCGCACCAAGCAGCGTGGCGATGACCACGTCGCGGCCCGTCTTCATCTGACCGTCCGTTTCAACACGGATGCGTCCACGAAGATCATTGAGGACCAGCGTCTGATGAGTTTCCGCTAACCCCAGCTCCCACGGAATTCCAGCGTATTTGATCGATGCCAATGGGGAAGCACCCGTGCCGCCCGAATCGCCGCTGATGAGCACCTTGTCCGCATGGGCCTTGGCAACACCGGCTGCGACCGTGCCGACGCCGACCTCCGCCACCAGTTTCACGGAGACCCCGGCATCAGGATTGGAATTCTTGAGGTCGAAGATCAGCTGGGCTAAATCCTCGATCGAATAGATGTCGTGATGCGGCGGCGGCGAAATCAGTTGTACGCCCGGCGTGGCATACCGGAAGCGCGCGATGTTTTCGTCCACCTTGTGCCCCGGCAATTGACCGCCTTCTCCAGGCTTGGCCCCCTGTGCCATCTTGATCTGCAATTCCCGCGCGTTCACGAGATAATGCGCCGTGACTCCGAATCGGGCCGACGCCACCTGCTTGATATAGCTGTTCTTTGAATCGCCGTTCGGCAAGGGTTTGAACCGCTCGGGATCTTCGCCACCTTCCCCGGTGTTGCTCTTGCCGCCGAGCCGGTTCATCGCGATCGCCAGCGTTTCGTGCGCTTCTTTGCTGATCGAGCCGAAGGACATCGCGCCGGTGTTGAAACGCTTCACGATGTCTTTCGCCGGCTCCACTTCTTCAATCGGAATCGGCTGGGACGCGAACTTGAAATCCAGCAGGCCGCGCAGGTTCGACCGTCGCTTACTCTCGTCGTTCACGATCTGCGCGAATTCGGCATAGGTCTTCGGGTCGTTCGAACGGCTGGCATGCTGCAGTTTGTAGATCGTCTCCGGATTCCAGTTATGGTGCTCACCCTGAATGCGGTAGTGGATCTCCCCTCCAAAATCGAGTTGGCGAATCGCCGCCGGCTCATAGGCAGTGCGGTGTCGGCGTAGCGTTTCTTCACCAACCTCGCGGATGCCGACCCCTTCCACGCGCGACGGGGTTTCGGTGAAGTAGCGATCGATCAGTTCACGATTCAACCCAATCGCCTCGAAGATCTGCGCCCCGCAGTAGGACTGCACCGTGGAAATCCCCATTTTCGAGAAGATCTTGAGCAGGCCCTTGTTGATGGCCTTGATGAACTTCCCTTCCGCTGTCTGCGCATCGAGTCCTTCCGGCAGATAGTGGTCACGCTCCATGTCGACGAGCGACTCAAACAGCAGATAGGGGTTGATGGTCCCGGCACCATAGCCGAGCAAACAGGCAAACTGATGCACATCGCGAGGCTCGCCCGTTTCGAGAATCAAGCCGACTTCCGTTCGCGTACACTCCCGAACCAGGTGATGGTGGACGGCGGAGATGCCGAGCAAACTCGGGATCGGGGCCCACTGTTCATCGACGCCACGATCACTCAAAATGAGAAACTTGTAGCCTTCCTTAATCGCCTGCGAGGCATGCCGGCAGAGGTCGTCGACCGCCTCGCCAAGCCCATCAGGCCCTTCAGCGACGCGAAACAACATCCGGAGAGTCTTGCTCTTGAAGTGCGGGTCGGAAATGCCTCTGATTTTTTGCAGATCGGCATTCGTAAGAATCGGCTGCTGCACCTTGATACGGCGGCACGACTCTGGCGATTCGTCCATCAAGTTCGGCTTCGGGCCGATGTTGGTCACGAGCGACATGACGAGCTGTTCGCGGATCGGATCGATAGGGGGATTCGTCACCTGCGCAAAGAGCTGCTTGAAATATTTGAACAGCAGCTGCGGCCGATCGGACAGCACCGCCAACGGGGTATCGGTACCCATCGAAGAGATGGCTTCTTCGCCCGTCATGATCATCGGCGTGATGACCATTTTGAGTTCTTCGACCGTATAGCCGAAAGCTTGCTGCCGCTGGCGGATCGTCGGATGGTCGGGCTGCGGAACATTCAGCGGCTCCGGCAACTCATCCAACGAGACACCGTACTGCGTCACCCAACTGCGATAGGGTTTGCGGCCGACGATATCGGCCTTAATCTCTTCATCATCGATGATGCGACCCTGCACCGTGTCGACGAGGAACATACGGCCCGGTTGGAGTCGGCCTTTCATGCGAATCTCTTTCGCGTCAGCCGGCAAAACACCGGCCTCGGATGCCAGGACTACGAGACCGTCGGTCGTGACTTGATAGCGGCAGGGACGCAGCCCGTTCCGGTCTAACGTCGCACCGATCATTTTGCCGTCGGTAAAACAGACAGCTGCCGGCCCGTCCCACGGCTCCATCATCGCCGCAAGATACTGGTAGAAACCCCGACGATCCAAATCCATCTGGGCATTCGCCACCCATGGTTCTGGAATCAACATCATCATGGCATGTGCGAGCGAACGGCCCCCGAGCAGCAGAAATTCGAGGGTATTGTCCAGACAAGCCGAGTCACTTTGATCCTCCGAGACGATCGGGAACAGCTTTTCCATATCCTTCCCGAACAGCTCGGAATGAAGACGCCCCTGGCGAGCCTTCATCCAATTGACGTTCCCCTTCAGCGTATTGATCTCTCCGTTGTGGCACACATACCGATAGGGATGGGCCCGCGGCCAGGTTGGAAAAGTATTCGTACTGAAGCGTGAGTGCACCAAGGCCAGAGCGCTCACCATTCGTTCATCGGTGAGGTCCGGGTAATAAGCCGCCATTTGATGAGGCAACAGCAACCCTTTATAGACGATGGTGTTGGCTGACAGGCTGGAGACGTAGAAGTGTTCCCGCCCTTGAATGGCCGACTCCGCCACGGCCTTTTCAACCCGCTTGCGGGTCACATACAATTTTCGCTCGAATTGGGCTTCGTTGAATGCATCTCGCGCGATGAAGATCTGCCGCATGAACGGCTCGGTCGTTCGCGCTTGCACACCGATCCGGTCGCTCTTGACTGGGACATCACGCCAGCCGAGCAGACGCAAACCTTCTTCCACAAGAATCTCTGTGAACAGCTTCTCGCACAGCCGTCGGGCGTCTGTAGTAGGCGGGAGAAAGAGCTGGCCCACTCCGTACTCGCCAACATCCGGCAATGACACGCCGACATCCCCCGCGGCCCGCTTCAGGAACGTATGCGGGACTTGCAAAAGAATGCCTGCTCCGTCTCCCGTACAGGAATCAGCGCCTTGCGC
>JANPKE010000640.1:0-2754 GCA_031425875.1 Nitrospirota bacterium | reverse complement strand
CAGAGCGGCGCCCCTCCAGTGGGTGTGAGCCCCGGGGCGGGGCGGCGCAGCACGGATCTATTGGGTTTGTAAAAGATAAAAGGGGCGGGAGTCTTGTCTTGCCGGGACGTCATGGGTGTTTCGTTCGATCTGGTGCATGCTGAGGAACCGACTGACCGGACTTGGGCGAGTGTTATCGCCCATTCCCATCGAGACTGCGGATCAGCACGGCACGGCCGTGGCGGTCGAGCCAGGATTGAATGCGGTCCCCCACATGGGCCGGTCGGTCGATTTTGGTATTTTCATCATGCGGGACACGGATGTCCTGTCCTTGGGCGTCCCGGATTAGGTAGGCGCCGCCTTCCACAGCCTGCACGTGGCCAACGACCGAGATTGAGGATGGTGTTCCGGTGCATTGGCCCACACGTTGTTGTTCACCCAATGTTCCCGATACGATTCCCATCCCGAGATCTTCCTGCGACGAACGTCCTTGCACGGTAGAGTGGGCGCAGCCCGTCACCAAGACCAGCAGGGAAGGTAGCCACACCGCACGTCGGCAAGCTGTGAGCATCCGTTTCATAGGTAAGACCTCCACATATGGTAAAGCTGGGAGCTGGAGCCAGATAGGCGTGACACGCACCGTGCAATAACTATTTCACAGAGTGGCGAAATGCTCAATGCTAATGGGGGAAATCTCACCTGGAGCTGACGCAACATGCAATAGAAAAGGACTTGAATTCAAATTGCGAAGTGCAACACCCAGGCGAGGGTGGTTAGTTGGGGAACGATCGTGGAGCCACAAGCGATGAGCAACTACACGAGTTGACACTCTTCTCTCGGAGCAGAGACCCTCGACCCATCGGTGAATTCCGGCAAGATTCTGACAAGGTGAAACGCGTAGGTCTGCACCAGGGACCATAACCCGTGTAATCTCTGGGGTCCCGCAAGCGGGTTCATGAGGACATATTTGGCGATGCCTGACAGGGGAGGACGCCCTGTGCGTACGTTCATGGCGCCGAGGTCCGGCAAGGGCAGGGCTGGGGTATCGACGACGACTCGCGCCACAACCCATGGAAGCCCATTCTCGACGGCTGCTCGTGCGATGCCATAACTTTCCATGTCCACCGCAATCGCTTCATGGAGCGCCGCGATCTCGGCCTTGGCCATCGCACAATGGATTGGTTCATCAGCAACGGTCACCAATCTTCCCTCATGCCACCGTGGGGTCTGTTTGAGGGCTTGGCCGAGACGCGGTGCCGCGGTCTCGTCGTTGTCTCGAAGCGTCTCGAGCGTAGACCATTGCTGATTCGCCTGCCCAATCGCACGGACATCTCCTGTCACCACCCAATCCGACACCTCGAGCCCCTGAACCAACGCGCCACAGGTTCCGGCAGAGAGCACGTAATCTGGGTTGAATTGCCGGATCGCGTCGGCGGTCACCCGATAGGCTTGTTCGGGACCAACGCCGGTGGTCACCGCAATGATTCTGGTCTTATTGGACAGAGTCCCTTCAAACGGATTGTGCGCCCCGGGCACAGGCGTGGCCTGAAGCGCCTTAACAACCGGTCGCAATTCATCGTCACCTTCGATGAGTAACAGAAGAGATTTCATGAATGCCTCCTTTGAGCGCTGGTTGTTCTGTTGCTGAGTCTCGAACGTATCCCAAATTACAAATACACGTCACATTTTGTGCCAGACAGGAGAGACCTCTACACCTTTAGGAAAAACAGATCATTACGCATGAGTATGACCATATTAGGCTATTCACTTGAGACAGCGTGAGACAAGAAGGTGTTTCACCATGAGGCAGTGATGAAACAGATGATAGTGTCCTACGTGGTGGTTCTCAGTCACACCATGCCGTGCGCACGAAACCATTCTATTTCTTCTTGTAACGAGGCTCGAATGGGACCGGGACGGTATCCCAGTTCACGCTTCGCTTTGTCGATGCTGACATAATGCGGATATTTCCCCATTCGCACCGAGGCCAGACAGGCCAAAGGCTCCTTATTGGTGAGCCGCCCGGTGATCTCGCCCATCACACCGCCAATGAGGGTCAATGCGTAAGGCACTTGTATGGTCGGCGAGGGGACCCCCGACAACTCTCCCAGTACACCAAGAAAGTCTTTCAAGGAAATGTTCTCTCCTCCGAGGATGTAGCGATTTCCGATTGTTCCCTTCTCTGCAGCCAGACAATGGCCTTCTGCGGCATCTCGAACATCGACCACATTCAACCCGGAGTCGGTGTACACAGGGAACTTCCCTTTGAGAAATTGAATGATCGTGTGCCCAATGGGGGAGGGCTTTGCGTCGCCAGGGCCGATCGGCGCGGCAAGATTGATGATGATGACCGGAAGCCCCTCTCCACAGGCCTCCATCGCAACGCGATCCGCTTCTAACTTCGATAGCTCGTAGGCGCCAACGGCTTCGTGATCGTCCTTGAGCATGGTTTCGTCTGCCGAGGGCGAATTCGTTCCGCGCCGAAGGACTGCGGCGGTGCTGGTATGAATCATTTTGCCAACGCCGGCCTTGCGAGCTGCGGTGAGCACGTTGCGCGTTCCCTGTGTATTGGCGGCACGCATGGCTTCAGGATTCCTGGTGAAAAACTTGACGTTCGCTGCGAGGTGATACACCTGTTCACAGCCCTGGGTGGCCCGCTCTAAACTCGCGAGATCCAGAATGTCTCCGTGAACGATGTCGACGGACTGTCCTTTCAGCCCACTCTGATCCGATCCCTTACGCACCAAGGCCCGAACCTCTGCGCCTCGCTCAACA
>JANPKE010000639.1:0-8082 GCA_031425875.1 Nitrospirota bacterium | reverse complement strand
TGGTTGAACGGCGTGGGCATAGGGCAACTAATCTAGCATTTCAGACTGAACCTTGAATATGGTTTTTTTAGAGATTGATCGAGAGCCGGAAAATCTCATGAGGACAGTTCGGCCGGCGAAGAACTGTTGGCCCGCAACGCGACGATCACCGTGCCCCACGCGCACACCGTGAACCCAGCGAACAGCCAGAGCCCAGATTCGTAGCTGCCTGAGAACCCCTTCATGGTCCCGATGAGTAAGGGCAACAGAAATCCACCGATAGCCCCCGACGCCCCAACCACACCAGACGCCAATCCGATGTCCTTGGGAAACCATTCGGCGACCAGCTGGAACACCACGCCGTTGCCGAATCCCATCGCGGCCGTTGCCACCACCATCATCACCACCGCCATAGTTTGCGAAGGGCTGATCACCGCCACCACCGCCCCCGCGATCACGGGCAGGACATAATAAAGCGTCCGCAGCCCTCCTTGACGATCTGCGACATAGCCGCCGACCGGACGGATCACACTCCCCAAAAGCCCGCACAAAGCCGCCACAGCACCAGCCTCCATCGCATCGGCCCGATAGACATCGTGCAGCAGCAGCGGGAGCACACTGCACAGGCCCACGAAACCACCAAACGTGACCGCATAGAGGAATGAGAGCCAATAGGCCGACCGGCGGCGAATCAACTGTACCGCATGGTACCACCAGGCCACCGCACCAGCCCCAGAAGCCGGTGTTGTTCGTGGCACCACCAGCACAAATCCCAAGAGGGTCGCCGCAACAACCCCGGCCATGATGCCGCAGACCTGATGCCAATCCAGTGCGGCTGCCCAACGCGGCGCAAAAAATAGGATCAACACGGTGCCGATGTTCCCCGATGCGGCGATACCGAGCACAAATCCTTGCGCCGATAGCGGATACGCGCGGCTTGCAATCGGAAGTGAGACCGCAAAGCTCGCGCCGGCCACGCCAAGACAGGCCGAAAAGGCCAGCGCTTCTCCGTACCCAGTGACACCGAGCCACCCCCAGCACAGCACCAGACACTCCATCACGAGAATAACCACGGCCGTGGGTCGCGCACCGAGCCAATCCGCGCTCCATCCAGCTACCATCCGTAACACCGCCCCGCCGAGTAACGGCAAGGAGACGAGCCAGGCGATCTCGGTTTCGCTCAGCTGCAGCGCCACCATGAGCGGAACGCTCATCGCCCCGACGAGCAACCAGACCATGAAACTGACCGTCAGGTGCAACCACGCCCCCGCCAGCGACGGCCAATGACCGCTTTTCAGAATGCTCCAGATCCCAGACACGGCCGACCTCCAGATGGATAGCGGTCACTATAGGGGAGCCGCTTTCGGAGTCGCAAGCGAATGCGACCTAAGGGACAGACTGACGAGTCTCTTCCTCCACAGGGGCAGAACAGGCGCTATCCGTAGTGCACACTTCCTCCTGTAAGACAGCCTTTGTGCCGTTCATTCATTCTGTTATAGTCACGCACGTATCATGAACGGTCACGACCATTCACAGGAGGAGATGGGCGACGCCCTAGAACCAGAAATCCTCGAACCCTCCGATGATGAGATCGTCGAGGTCGACGCCGCGCCGGCGGTATTGGATATCCCAGCCTCTGATGGACGGCAGCCCGCCGACACCATGGCCGTGGTGCCAGTCACGGCCTTACAGCAGTACCTTGCCGAAGTCCGCCGATACCCCTATCTGTCAAAAGAAGAGGAACTTCAGCTTTTCCAGGAATATCATACCCACGGCAGCCGCGAAGCAGCCGTCAAACTCATCATGGCGAACCTGCGCGTGTCGGTTTCGATTGCCTCCGAGTACCTCCATACCGGTGCCGACCACATGGATCTCATTCAAGAAGGCAACGTCGGCTTGATGCAAGCCATCAAGAAATTCGACCCCTCGAAAAACGTGCGCTTCTATGCCTACGCCGCCTGGTGGTCACGGGCCTATATTCTCCGGTACCTCCTGCACACCTTTCGACTCGTCAAGATTGGGACGACGCAGGATCAGCGAAAACTGTTCTATAACCTCAAAAAGGAAAAGGCGAAGCTTGAGCGGGAGGGCTTCGCGCCGGACACGAAATTACTCGCGGATCGTCTGAATGTGCGTGAGCGCGATGTGGTTGAAATGGATCAGCGCCTGGGCAACTGGGAGCTCTCGCTCGACCAGCCGATCGGTGAAGACCAGGAACATACTCTGTTGGACGTCTTGCCCTCCCACCAAGAACCGGCAGACGAACAACTCGCCGATCATCAGCTCAAGACTCTCTTCAGGGCCAAGCTTGCCGAGTTCATCAAGACCCTGGAAGAACGTGACGAAGATATTCTCAGAAATCGTATTCTGTCCGACCAGCCCCTGACCTTGGATGATCTGGGCGACAAATACGGGATTACCAAGGAGCGGACCCGTCAACTGGAAGCCCGCATCATCAAACGCCTCCGTGACTACATTAAAAAAGACATCAAAGATTTTGATCGCTTGCGGGTATGACATCCCAGTGACCCCACCCCCCACTGGATAAAATACTCCTAGAGTGTTGATTTCCCAATAGGTTAGACTGAAATGGTCTCTGCAGCGGCGGGAGTGATCGGGGACGATAAAAATCCCTCATTCCCCCTCTTGACTTAGGGGAACGAAGGTCTATCTCTACCCTTGAGTCGCAGGCTGCCTGGATCGCGCAAGTTCAGCCCAACTCTTTACAACCGTCAACATCTAACGAGTTCACTTTCATCAGGAGGAGGTTCTGCTATGGGTACAGCTGAGAAGGAAAAGAAGAACATTGCCAAGGGATTCCAACCATTGGGTGAGCGAGTGTTCGTCACCTACACCGAGGAATTGGATCGGACTGCCGGCGGGATTTATGTGCCGGATTCAGCGAAAGAAAAGCCACAACGGGGAGTGGTCCAGGCGGTCGGCAAGAAAGTGGAGAACGTCAAGGTCGGAGACCAAGTCCTGTTCGACAAGTATTCGGGCAGCAAGCTTCGGATTGAGGACGAAGAGTGCTTGATCCTCAAGGAAGAAGACATCCTGGGCGTCTTTACGGCGTAGTGGCAAACACGGTCGTAACATCATCACGTTTCAAAGGGGACTTGATGACGTTCAGACTTGAGTAACTTTTAGACTATAACCGGAGGAAAGATAATGGCAAAGCAACTTATGTACGGCGATGCAGCACGAGCGGCCATCCTGAGAGGGGTGAACCAGCTCGCAGACGCCGTGAAAGCAACACTCGGCCCAAAGGGCCGCAATGCGATTCTCGACAAGAAATTTGGCGCCCCGACCATCACCAAGGACGGCGTGACGGTGGCCAAGGAAGTCGAACTGAAAAACCCCTATGAAAACATGGGCGCCCAGCTGGTCCGCGAAGTGGCCAGCAAGACCAGCGATATCGCTGGCGACGGCACCACCACCGCCACCGTGTTAGCCCAGGCTATTTTCCGGGAAGGCGCGAAGAACATCACTGCCGGTGCCAATCCGATGGAGATCAAGCGAGGCATCGACAAGGCCGTCGAAGCCATCACCGCCGAGCTCAAGAAGCTCAGCAAGCCTTGTCAGAACAAGACCGAGATCTCTCAGGTCGGTACCATTTCGGCCAACAACGACAAGACCATCGGCGATCTGATCGCCGAAGCCATGGAAAAGGTCGGCAAGGACGGCGTCATCACTGTGGAAGAGGCCAAGTCGATGACGACCTCGCTGGACGTAGTCGAGGGCATGCAGTTCGATCGCGGCTACATCTCTCCCTATTTTGTCACCAATGCGGAGCGGATGGAATGTTCCGTGGAGGAACCGCTCATCCTGATCAACGAAAAGAAGATCAGCAGCATGAAGGACCTGTTGCCGCTGCTCGAGCAAGTGGCCAAGATGGGCAAGCCGCTCGTCATCCTCGCCGAAGAAGTCGAGGGTGAAGCCCTGGCGACCCTCGTGGTCAACAAGTTGCGTGGCACATTGAACGTGGTAGCCGTAAAAGCTCCGGGCTTCGGCGATCGCCGCAAGGCCATGCTGGAGGATATCGCGATCCTCACCGGCGGCCAGGTGATTTCTGAAGACATCGGCATCAAGCTTGAGAACGTCAAGCTGACCGATCTCGGCCGCGCCAAACGCGTCACGATCGATAAGGACAACACCACGATCGTGGAAGGCTACGGCGATGCTAAGAAGATCGAAGGGCGCGTGAAGCAAATCAAGGCTCAGATCGACGAGACCACATCTGACTACGATCGCGAGAAGCTGCAAGAGCGGCTGGCGAAGATCGTCGGCGGCGTAGCCGTCATCAATGTCGGTGCCGCAACCGAGACCGAGATGAAGGAGAAAAAGGCCCGCGTGGAGGACGCGCTGCACGCCACCAAGGCGGCAGTGGAAGAGGGTGTGGTCCCTGGGGGCGGTACGGCCTACCTCCGCTGCATCAAGGCACTCGATGAGATCAAGAATGTCCCGGCAGAGCAAAAAGTCGGACTCGACATTGTCCGACGTTCGCTCGAAGAGCCGCTCCGACAGATCGCCGCGAATGCGGGTGCGGAAGCCTCGGTTGTCGTCGGCAAGGTTCGGGAAGACAAGAACGCCAACGGTGGCTACAACGCCGCCACGGATGAATATGTTGATATGATCAAGGCCGGGATCATCGACCCGACGAAGGTATCGCGCTGCGCCTTGCAGAACGCCGCCAGCGTCGCGGGCTTGATGCTCACGACCGAAGTCATGATCACCGAAATCCCCGAAGAGAAGAAGGAAGCAGCCGGCGGCCCAGGCGGACACAACCACGGCGGTGGTATGGAAGGGATGTACTAACCCTTCGACAAGCTCAGGGCAGGCCCTTCGAGGGTAGGCTCATTAGGGGTTCAACGAAGGGCCCGGTGGGAAACCGCCGGGCCCTTCGTGTTTTCGCCCCTCTGCGGCTAATGCCTGAGTCCGATGGCCCTGAGCGTAGCTTTGAAGACAGGGGAGGTTGTCGGTTCGATAAAGAGCGACCTGAAGGTACGATGGACCATCTCGGTATGGCGCTGATGATCGACATGAAACAATTTGGCTGCCTTCATCCGATCCTGTGCGCCGTACCCCATCCGGACCGCACAGCGCTCCAACTCTTCTGAGCTTTCGGGTAGCGCATGGGTCTGGAGATCATCAACCATCTGCAACTTATGCTCAACATCGCGTAAGAAGAGATACGCGGCGGCCAGCGCATCGCGGTCTTCGGTCGACAGCAATTTTTTCTTGGCCAGCCGGTTCAGCGAAGCGAGGGTGCTCCGGTCCAATAGCGCCGGCACCTTTCGTCCGGCCAGGACTTGAACGGTCTGCACGAAAAACTCGATCTCTCGAATCCCGCCGGTCCCCAGCTTTACGTTGCGCTGTGCGTGACCACGGTCCGTCATTTTGGCATCGATCATGTCCTTGACGGCGCGGACGTCTTGCACGATCGTCAACGCCTTGTTGCGATCCATTTTTCCCCCGACCCCCAAGACAAACGACTTCACCAGCTTCAGAAACGCCTGTCCGACATCATGGGAACCGGCGACTGGCCACGCTTTGAGCAACGCTAACCGCTCCCAGACCTGTCCGCGTGTCGCATAATATTTCTGATACTCGACCAGCGAGCGAGCCAACTGGCCAACAGAACCCTCGGCCCGCAACCGCAGATCGACTCGAAAGACGTAGCCTTCTCTGGTGGGTTCGACCAACACCCTGGTGAGCTCACGGGCGAGAATCTCAAAATATTCTTCATTGGAAATGCCGACGCCGGCTGGGATCACGGCACACCTCCCTCTCGGCGCTCTGGTCTCTCCATCGTGAGACTCATACAGGTAGATCAGGTCCACATCGGAACTGTAATTCAGCTCATGTCCACCGAGCTTGCCCATCCCCATCACGACGAACTTAGTCTCCACCCACCGTCGCCGCCGATTCTGATGCATGGGAATCCCATATTGCTGACGGAGAGCGGCATCGACAACCTCGTAGGCCGCATGAATCAGGAGGCAGGCCAAATCCGACAAAGCGCCGGTCGTCTCCGGCACCGTCGAGAGGCGGAGGAGATCCCGCACACCGATCCGTAACATTTCTCGCCGCCGGAATCGGCGCAGCGCGTCCAGCTTCGATTCTTTGGAGGTGAGATGCCCGATACTTGCGTAAAGCGCGCGCTCCATCCTCTTCCGCGTCGGAGGTCGTACGAGGACATCCTCCTCAGCCAGCCAATACACCACGGTCGGGTCTCGAATGAGCGTAAAGGTCAAGGCATCGCTGTTGCCGAAAATCACACAGAGAAGATCGAGCAAGCGCGGCCACGTGCGCAAATAGTCGAGAAATGAGGTCCGGGATACGCTCGTCAACATGCGCTCCCAGTGGTTCAATGCCTGGTCGGGATCGGCCGTTCGGGCAATCGATTCCATCAAGATCGGCAGGATGTCGGCCAGCTGCCGGCGTTGGATCGGGTCACCGGCCATGGCATCGAGATTACGGTCTGCTTGATCGAGATCACGCAGGCCATAGGCGGACAAAATCACACGAATCCCCTCAGCATTTCGCTTCTCCTCCAGCAGAATAGGCTTGGGATCTGGCTTGTCGGGACGACCTTCAGTCAATGATGGGGAAGGCGACGAGTGGGGTGTGGCAGTTCTTCGAGGCATGGAGCGGCATTATACTCACGGGTTCCTCTACGCACAATGAAACCATTCGGGTATACTGAAGTCCATGTCCACTGGCGCTCCCGATCGAACCGCGCTGCTCAGCACAGTTCGTCCCCTGTGTCCTGATGTTGCGCCTGAAATCCTTAATGATTTTTTCAGCCGCATGGACCCAGAATATTTCCGGAGATTCGAACCTCCGGCGATCGCCGCTCATATCCGCTCGACGGCTCAGCTCACTTCGGAACGCCCCTGCGTAATTGCCTTTGCCGAGCAGCAGGACACACGGTTTGAGGTCACGATCGTGGCCTATGATTACTTCTCTGAATTCGCCACGATTTGCGGCCTGCTCTCAGCGTTCGGCCTGAACATCGAAGAAGGAGATATCTATACGTTTAGCGAAACAGCGGCTGCGCCGCCCGCTCGCACAAGTTGGGCAGGATACGGACCGCGCCTCCGCACTACGGGCAGTCCAGGGCTAACCAGGAAAAAAATCGTCGATGTGTTCCGCGTGCTGCCGGTACCAGGAGGGGAATTGGGCGACATCCAACAGAAACACCTCACGGATGCGCTCCACTCAGTCATCACATCGCTCGATAAAGGACAATTTACAGAGGCCCGCTGTGCAGTGAATCGACGGCTGGTGGAACAGCTCGGCAAGCGCCGCGGTTCGTTCAGCGGTCTCCTCCATCCAGTCCAGATCACATTCGACAACAGCCAATCTCCCACCGACACGGTCATGGATATCCGGTCTGACGATACCCCGGCTTTTTTGTACGCCTTCGCCAACGCCCTGGCTATGCGCAACGTGTACATTTCCAAAGCACAGTTCGACGTTGAGGAGGGGAAGATTCATGATCGCTTCTATGTCCGCAACCGACATGGCCAGAAGCTGACCGATGCAACCGATCAGCAGCAGCTGCGCCTGACAGCCGTGCTCATCAAGCAATTCACCCATGCCTTGACCTGGGCTCCTGACCCTACCAAAGCCTTGGAGGCCTTTGACCAGTTTCTTGACCTCACGATGCAGCAAACGAAAGGGAAAGCCCAGCAAGAAGCCTTGGCCTTTCTCAGCGATAAGAAGACCTTTCCCCTGCTCGCCCGTCTGCTCGGGGCCAGCGATTTTCTCTGGGAAGACTTTCTGCGCCGGCAACACAGCAACCTGCTGCCCCTCCTCCAGGATTATCGCGATGCGCCCCTCATGACTCCCAAAGCGACGCTTCGCAAGGAACTGGATCGCCTCGTAAATAAAGCCACAACCGACGAGGCCCGAAAGGCCGCGCTGAACAGCTTTAAGGACCGTGAGCTCTTCCGCATCGACATGAAGCATATTGTCGAGCCAGACACAGCACTGCCTGATTTTTCGGCTGCGTTGACTCAGCTGGCCGAAGTCATCCTCGATCGGAGTTTGAAAGATTGCCACGCCAAACTGCGTACGGTGCATGGCCCACCACGCTTG
>JANPKE010000638.1:0-6553 GCA_031425875.1 Nitrospirota bacterium | reverse complement strand
GGATGCCCTGACCAAAGCTTTGCGTCCTTCCGACGGGGGAATTCCTAGCCCTCAGGAACTGACCGACCAATACATTATCGCCCACCGTATTTGCGGAGCTGCTGCCCTCTACGGCTTCAGTGGAGTCGCTCAGCTCGCTGAGCATATGGAAACACTCCTTGAACAGGTGACGCCGACTCCGATGGCTCAGTGGGATCAAACCGTTGACTTGATGCGGAACATTACGCAGAGCCTTCAGGGAATCATTCGAACGATCGGGCAAGGCGGCGCTGAGGATGTAGAGGCCGTAGTCCGTTGTTGGACCTCGATCAAACAACACGAAAAAGGAATAGGCAACGCGACAGCGTCCCTGTCCTCTGTGACGACAGCCAATGAGAGTTACGTGCTCCCTGAACTCGATACCGAAATTTTATCCTACTTCATTCCCGAAGCCGAGGAGTATCTCAATACCATAGATGAGTTGATTCTTGCGCTTCGATCCAAGCGCAATGCCGAAGACTCGATCTATCAACTCTTTCGTGTGGCACACACCCTAAAGGGGTCGGCTTACACCGTGGGCTACCAAGTCATTGGAGATGTTGCTCGTCCGATGGAAGATTACTTGGTCGAGGTTCATGAAAAACGTTTTCTTCTCAGTCATGACATTCTTGACCTGATGGCGAAGGCCGTTGAATTGATCCGGCTTATTCTCCAACGTGAATCAGCGAGCCTGCCGCAACTCCAGCAGGACATACCATTTCTCCTCAATCGTCTCACCCAGGTGTTTGACGGTACGGCTACCCAGCCTCCACCGGCTACTCACTCCTACGACACCCAGATGCCTAGCTCGCATCCCGTTCAGCCTGAGCCCTTTGTTAACCTAGAAGCCCCAATCGCACATTTATCTGATCGGTACGTCATTCCAGATTTGGATGCCGACGTGCTCTCCTACTTTATCCCTGAGGCGCAAGAATATCTGGAGCTGCTAGAAGCCAATCTTCTACGACTAGATGGAGACCCGCACAACCAGGAATTGATTAATCAGCTATTTAGAAGCGCACACACCTTGAAAGGATCCGCCTATACCGTTGGATTTCAGTCAATCGGCGACCTTGTCCATCATGTCGAAGACTTCATGGGAGCGGTGCGAGAGGGTAGTCTGCGAGTGTTGCCGGGGCATACTGATCTCATGCTTCGCGCCATTGATGTCGTACGAGTACTCATGCGCAGAGATCTCACGAAGGTGGATGACACAAGACGCCGCTTCGACACGGCGCGAACCGAACTGAGACGATTGGATCAGGGTGTCGCAAACGAGACAGTGACAGCGCGTCAAGCTGATGGCACCACTGATTCAGCGACGACAGGGCAGTCCGGAAGTGACGGGTCCCATCACCAGGATGGGAGTATTCCCAACGAGAAATCAGGAGAGGAACGTGAAGTCATCCGTGTCAGTTATGTGCGGCTCGAGCGACTCATGAACCTCGTAGGAGAACTCGTCATCGGACGTGGCCGATTGGAACAACGACTGCGAGTGTTGGAGCAACTCTCACAGCAAGTCTTAGCCTTCAAGGGGCGTTTGGTGGATTCCGTCGAATCCTTTGCCGACAAACACACCTTTACCTATCAAGAAGCACCGAGTAGTTCGACCCCACTTGCAGGGCAAGGCCTTCCCGTGTTCGGCGATTTTGGCAACCTTGAGCTGGACAAATATGACGATTTCAATATTTTGGCTCGGCGTATCGGGGAAATCACCGCCGATATCAGTGAGTCGATGTCGCAACTGGATGAGTCCATCCAAAGAGCCCACGACGAGATGAGTCAACTGCAACAATTGACGTTAGTGATGCGAGACGAAATCGCCCGTACTCGCATGGTGCCAATCGGGACACCATTCACCAGGTTTCGTCGAGCGGTCAGAGAAATCGCCAGAGCATTAAACAAGGAAGTATCCTTGGTCACCTCGGGTGAACAGACGGAAGTTGATACCGGAATCGTGGAACGATTGGTGGATCCATTGGTGCATTTAGTCAGAAACGCCATCTATCACGGGATCGAGCCGGCAGCGGATCGAATCGCGAAGGGTAAACCGGCCGTCGGAACCGTCTACCTCCATGCGGCTCATCGTGGGAATTCAGTCATCATTGAGGTGGAAGACGATGGAGCAGGGTTGGATTTAAAGAAAATACGAGCCAAAGCCAGCATGATGGGATTCGCTCAATCACACCACATACAAGCCATGTCGGATACGGACATCTTTCAGTTGATTTTCATGCCTGGCTTTTCCACAGCCGACAAGGTGGGGGATCAAGCAGGTCGAGGCGTAGGATTAGATGTGGTCAAACGAGTCATTGAAGGCATGAACGGGCATATCGATGTGGAATCTGAGCCCGGCATTGGCAGCAAATTTACCTTGCATCTTCCGCTGACCCTTCTGATCGCGACTGCGCTACTCGTGCGAGTCGGCACTGAAAAATATGCGATTCCGCTCACAAGCATCCAGGAAGTCACGATGCCGACACCTTCCTCCGTGCGTGTGGAAGGTCATCGCACACTCTTACGGATGAACGAACAAATGATTGAAATACACTCTCTCCATAACATCCTTCGTCGACAGCCGGGAGTTGTTGATTGGACCATGCCCGTGGTGATCGTTCGGACAGCGGGAACGACGATGGGATTAGCCGTCGACGAACTGTTGGGCCGCCAAGAAATCGTCATTAAGCGCCTTGGATCATTGAAATCATTGGAGCATTCGTGTTTTGGAGGCGCGACTATCGATCCAGAAGGACGGGTTGTTCTTGTTCTCGATCCAAACCGGTTGACGACGAGAGAGCTGAAGGAATCGGCTGCCCACACTCTCTTTTTCAAAACCACGCCGCTGTCGGAACAGTCTCCACCACAAGAGCAATTGTCTAGTGAGCTGCAAGAGGCCCGCCTACTTTTGATAGACGATTCATTGAGCATTCGCAAGTTCGTAGGAAGGATGTTGGAGTTGGCTGGATATCAGTTTGATACGGCAGTTGACGGAGAAGATGGACTTCGAAAGGCATCAACGACCAATTATCGGATGATCCTCACCGATCTCGAAATGCCGAAGCTCAATGGATTTGAAGTAATTCAAGCTCTCAGAAGCCGCCCGGAAACCAGACAAACGCCGGTGGTTGTCATGACGACGAGGGCGCGAGACAAGCATCGGCAGATGGCGATCAACCTCGGTGCTAATTCGTACATCGCCAAGCCGGTAGAAGAACGGATGTTGTTGCAGGAGGTGGCACGATGGCTTGGAAAGGCTCCCGTGCTGCGCAAGTAACCCTGCGGAAATACTCGTATCGATTGACGAAATGAGGCTTGTTACAGAGAATGAGGAAAACGGTCTTGGCTTGGGCGTCCGGGAACCGATGACAAGAATTGTGTCGCCAGCTTCTCCATCACGATTTCTCATCCTGTTATTGGGCGGACGGTATCTAGCGTTGGATGCCGAGTCGATACAAGGGGCATTGACGATCAAAGTGGTTGGATCCCTTGACGCTCCAACGATTCACGGCCGGGTGTATAGAGCCATCAATCTGGCTGATCGATTGAGGATATCGAATAATCAAGGTACGGCAAATAGCCGTATCGTACTGCTTTCTGAGCGAGGCGTGCAGGGGAGCATTCGCGTCACCTCGGTGCAGGGATGGCTCGAACTCCATCCCACTCAAGTCCTGCCGCTTCCTCCGCATTTCCGTGGACCGGAGCGACGTTGGTACCGAGGCATGATCCTATTCGAAAAAAGTATTGCGTTGGTGCTCAATACAAGCTGGGTTCTCGATGAGCAAGTGACGAGCATAGAGGACAGTGGGGGACAAGAAGGCATTCCTCGACTCGTAGTGGCCCCGAAGATGTCCGTGAACAATAGCCAGGCATGCTGAGGACTCGTCAAAATCATCATCGGGGGACGGCGCGTCAATCATATCAGCTGTTGGTATTTTTCGTGGGGGGGAGGCGATTGGCGGTGAAGGCAGTAGATGTATCGGGCATTTCCCAGTGGGCTGAACCTATTCCGGTCGCTGGTCGAACCCCCTTTATCACATCAGTCGTTCGTCAGGGGAAGACGGTGTTACCGGTATTTGATCTGGCCGCGTCTCTTCGTCTTACCGTGCAAGGGAGCAGTCCCTTGTGCCTGAGAGTGAAGCATTCTCTCGGAGAGATGGCAATGTGCATCGATGAAGAGATTCCAGTCCTTCATACTTTAGACCCTGCCACGCTTCAAACATACCACGGCAAAGATTTGCCGTCCGACGGCAGTTATACCAATGGCCTTGATGAGATCCCGATTCTCTCGGTGTCACAACTAGGGTCGACTGAGTGATGATTCCTTGTGTGCCGGGATGAGCGAAAGGTGCAGGCATGCCGAAGATCTTAGTAGCCGATGACAGTATCGCAGTTCGTAAGGTAGCTGAACGACTATTGACCGAGGCTGGACTTGGCGTCACGCTTGCGGCAAACGGAGAGGAAGCGCTGGCCTATTTAGCAAAGGAACGGCCGGATGTTGTCGTGTCCGATGTCATCATGCCGGATAAGAGTGGGTATGAAGTGTGTGCATTTGTCCGTGGACACGCGACCCTCGCCTCGACGCCTGTACTGCTCATTTCAGGAATCGTGAACCACGAAGTGACCAAACAGGCCGAATCTTGCCGCGCGGATGGGGTATTGAAGAAACCCTTTCAAGGTACTTCCCTCAAGGATCGAGTCCTTGAGCTCATAGCAAAACGACAGGACGCAGCACCATCCTCCGTCGCTGGGCCCGTTTCCTCCCCCGTGGTGGGCGTTGGTGAACCGACGATGCAGATGGCAGCGCAACAGTCACAGGGACTGCATCAGGAAGTTCACAAACCTAAAGAGATTGAAGAACAGTTACGGGCGGAACGGGCTCGCTCCGAAGAACTCACCAAACGGCTGTCTGAATCCTCGGAACAGCTTGCCAGGGCCAAGACAAGTGAAGTGCAGTTGGTAGCCGAGCGCGCACGTGTCAACGATCTTCAGAAGACACTCGCCAAGGTCGAGCAACAAGTATCAAGAAGCCTCGAACTGGAAGCAGCACTGAAAGCGGAACGGGCTCGCTCCGAAGAACTTACTAAACGGCTGTCTGAGACCTCGGAACAGCTTGCCAGGGCCAAGACAAGTGAAGTGCAGTTGGTAGCCGAGCGCACACGTGTCAATGATCTTCAGGAGACACTCGCCAAGATCGAGCAACGCGTCTTAAGAATTCCTGAGCTGGAAGCGGCACTGAAGGTCGAACAGGATGCGGTCGGTGCATTCAAAGAGGAAGCTGTGCAGTGGCAGAAATCTTCTGCTCGAATTGCAGAACTAGAGTCCACTCTACATGCGGAACGGACTGCTGCAGAGCAACTGGTTCAACAACTGGCTGAATCAGAGCAGTTATCCACCAGGACACGAGAGGCGGAAGCAAGACTCGCAAATGCAGAAGAGCTGACAGCCGACCTTCATCAGAAACTTCAGAACCTTGAGGCTGAACTGCTGACCGAACGGCGAAAGGGGGCAGAGGCAGTGGGACAACTTCAAGAATTAGAGCAAGTTGCGATGAACGTTCAGGAAATGGAAGAACTTCTAACCGTAGAACGAGATCGCAACGGAACCCTCGCCCAACGAGTAACCGAAGCCGAACAAGCCGCCGAGACTGCCACAAAACGGCTCGAGGAAATGGCACGCAAGTTAGGTGAGATTGCAAGCTTGGCCTCTCAACTTGGAAGCGGGAGGGGGCAATCCTGACCCAGGTAGCCGGAATGGTTAGATGGTCGTCTTCTTGTTAAAGGGCCAACGCCGATGTCCGTTGAAACTGAAGATGCGTTCCAGAAAGAACTAGTTGAACTGTTCGTTCAAGAGGCACAGGAATGGCTTCAGCAAATTCACGTTGCCCTCGATGAGCTACAGCAATCTCCCCCTTCCGAACGCCATCGTGCCTTAGCTCAGACGATCAAGGTCGGTGTCACCAACCTCGGTGGGTCGGCGGCCACGCTCAAACTGAATGATGTCGAGCGAGCAAGTTTCTCAACCCTTCCTTTTGTGGAAGCCGTTCAAGACCCTTCCACTCGAATCTCCACTGATGACTTCATCGCGCTCTGCAAACAGCTGGGGCACATTCATGGAGCCCTAACCCGAGCAACGGGTGTGACGTTTGAGGCAGAAGACGTCTCAGCGTCTTCCGAAGATGCGCCGACGATGATCCCGACCAAGCAGTTCTTGACATTACTGCGTGGGCTCCAAGATGAATGCATCAAGTCCAACGCATTCCATCGTAATTTGGTTCAGACGATGCTGGTCCAGGCAGAAGCCCTGATGGAGCAAGGGGTTGAGCAATGCAATATGTCGTCCATCCATGAGTTTCTCGAGCGGTCTGATGAGGGAGAGCAAGGTTTTCTGGATGTCGTTCGACAAGAACTTCCTCATTTGACCGTCATCATTCAGACCCTTAAGACTAGTGGCGACGCCTTTAGTACGCCGTCCTCAGACTTGCAGAACGCAGTTGAACGTGTCGCGCATTTATGGTCTGCCGCTCAGCAGGTCAATG
>JANPKE010000637.1:0-3428 GCA_031425875.1 Nitrospirota bacterium | reverse complement strand
CCGTGTCGTGGACACCGCCGCTATTCGTCCAGTCAGTGCTTCACACACCGGCCATAGCCATCGTATCCCACAGCCGCATCCAGTGATATGCCCGATGCCGTCACGGTGATAAAACCGGTGTCGGCGTCACGGCATCCGCAGCCTGCTGAGTCGATCAATGCAGGAGAAGCGTCATGAAGCTCTTTGCTGACAATCCTAGACCGTCGATCTTGGTCCGTTGGTTCATGGAATACACCGGGTGCAGGCGATCATTAAGTTCAACCTGGACGGGACGGTGGTGACGGCCAATGACACCTTGCTCGGCTGTCTCGGGAATAGTTTGCAGGAAATTAAAATGGCAGCACCATCGGAGGTTCTGCGAGCCGGCCTATTCGAGCAGCAGCTAGTATGCCGAATTTTGGCAGACGCTCAAATGCGGGGAGTCCGACGACGGGGTCTATCGACGGCTGGGCAAGGGGGGTAAAGAGGTCTGGATTCAAGCCTCCAACAATCCAATTTTCATTCCCGCCGGGAAGCCCAAGCCGTGATGTCCATGGACGAGGCGACACAGCAAAATGCGGCTTTGGTCGAAGAAACCACCTCGGCAGCCCAGTCCATGAGACAGCAGGCCAGGGAACTGATGCAGCAAGTTCAGCAGTTCAAAACGAATCAGGCTGATCGACCCGAGTCAGCGCAGAGGCTCACACGACGCGAAACCCCTCAGGCGCCTATCAAGGCGGTGGCGCAAGCTAATGGTCCCAAGGGGCTCTCCAAAAGCTGGTTGTCGGGAAACCGATAGCGCACAAAGAGCCGGCCGGTGCCGTGGCTGGGAATGGACAGGATCGCCGCAGTTCAGGTGATGAATTCGAAGAGCTCTAGCCCGCTACACAGAAACGACTTGTCGGTGAGCGTCATCACGCTCGATCACCAGGCGGTGGCAGGATTAACGTGCCACCGGCTGGCTCGGTCCACCTGACAACTGCTTGTCACTCCACACCGCGACCTCTCATGCGCAATTGGTCCGTCCAGGTTCCGTACGCCTCTGCATAGGGCTATTTGGACTTGGCAAAACACTCGATAGACAGAGGTTTTCAAATAATGTAAATAGTATTGAAACCTAATCATTAAAGAAAGGGTCTGAATAATCAGGACAGGAATTCCTGGCCTATTCAAGGCTCAGCCATCCGCCTCAGTTCCTACCTGGTTGACCATCGCTCAGCAGCGGTTCTCTTTGTCTCCTCTTCTCGTGCCTGCGTCATTTCCAGCCGAAAGTCTTATCCAAATGGGTGTTGTGCGCGAAGGAGCCGCTCGTGGCCGGTAAAACGCCGAAGGGCCGAAGGGTTGTGAAAGGCCCTCACCTCAAATCCAAGCAGCAGGGCAACAAGCGAGCCACTGCACGCTCTCAACCCAAGAGGGCCCTACGCCCAGAGATGGTTGAACGCCGGCAACTCGAAGCGTTGCTGCGTGAGAGTGAACAACGGCACCGGAGCGTTGTGGCGGCGATGGCGGAGGGGATCGTCATTCAGGACCAGGATGGGCACATCCGCTCGTGCAACGCCTGCGCCTGCCGGGTTCTTGGACTGACCGAAGACCAGGTATTGGGCCGCAGCTCGCTCGATCCACGGTGGCGGGCGATCCACGAAGACGGCTCCCCGTTTCCCGGCGAAACCCATCCAACGATGGCTACGCTCCGAACCAGTTGCGCCAGCGAGAACGTTGTCATGGGTGTGCTCCGGCCTGATGGCACGCTCGTGTGGATCTCAATCAACACGCAGCCCATCATGGAGGGTGAAGGTGAGCAGCCGTCAGGCGTGGTCGCGTCGTTTCGTGACATCACATGGCAGAAGCAAGCAGAGGAACAATCGCGCCAATCGGAGGCATTCGTCACATCGGTTTTTGAGCACCTGCCACATATGGTGTTCGTAAAGGAGGCTTCCGACCTTCGCTTTGTGCGACTCAACAAGGCAGGGGAATCGCTATTAGGGAAACTCCAGAGCGAACTGTTGGGCAAGACAGACTACGACTTCTTTCCCAAGTCTGAAGCTGATTTCTTCACCACGAAAGACCGCGAAGTGTTGGCTAACGGCCGCCTCGTGGATATTCCGGAAGAAACCATCCAAACTCCCGCCGGTCCACGAGTCCTGCATACCAAGAAAGTGCCGATTTTTGGGGTCGACGGGACACCGCGGTATTTGCTCGGTATTTCTGAGGACATCACCGAACACAAGCGGGCAGCGGAGAGCCTCCAGCGTACGCAGTTTGCCATGGATCAGGCAGTGGACGCAGTGTACTGGATCGATCCTCAAGCGAGGATTTTGTATACGAACAATGCGGCTAGTGAGATGCTGGGCTATAGCGCAGACGAGTTTCGGCGTATGACGGTCCACGACCTGAATCCGAATTTCCCGGAGGAGACGTGGCCGAGGTTTTGGGAGGAGACCAGAGGAACGATGGCCCTATCGTTCGAGTCAGTCCATCTGGCGAAGGATGGCAGACGGATTCCCATCGATATTCGTGTCAGTTTCCTCGCCTATGGCGGCCAGGAATTCCACTGCGCCTATGTTCGGGATATCAGTGAACGGAAGCGAGTAGACGAGGCCTTACGCGCAAGTCAGGAACGATTTCAATTGGCGGCCCGTGCCACCCACGACGGCATCTGGGATTGGAATATTTTGACAGGAGAACAGTATTGGTCTGACCGCCACCTTGAACTGTTTGGGCTTGAGCCAAATCCCGTCATGCCCACCTATGAAAGGTGGATTGCGCTGGTGCATCCAGAGGACGTCGATCGGGTCCACCAAGCCACCTGTCGTCACCTTGAGACTGGTGAACCGTACGATATCGAAGTGCGGGTGAGGATGAAGGACGGCCGCTATCGCTGGTTCCGCGATCAAGGCCAGGCGCTGTGGGATAGCACCGGCCGACCAGTGCGCATGGTCGGATCTATTTCCGATGTGACCGAGCGAAGAAACGCCGAAGAAGCGATTCGGAAAGCCCATGCCGAGCTCGAACAGCGAGTGGATGAGCGGACGGCAGAGCTTGCGCAGGCCAACCGTTCTCTCAAGGATGAGATTGCCGAGCGGAAAAGCGTGGAAGAGGCGGTGCGCGAAGGTGAATTGCGGTACAAGCTGCTGACGGAGGCGACCTTCGATGGCATCGCTATCCACGATCAGGGGGTCTTGCTCGATGTGAATGCGGGTTTGGAGCGGATGTTTGGGTATGGGCCGGGCGAGCTCATGGGTCGATCCCTGCTGGATCTCGTCGCAGATGAATCCCGAGATCTGGTCCTGGCCAATATGCAGAATGGCGTGAATGGACCGTACGAAGCCATGGGACGCCGCAAGGACGGCACGACCTTTCCTGGCGAGGTTGTGGTCAGACCTTGCTGCTACCGTGGAAAGCAGGTTCGTTTGGTGGCGGGCCGCGATATCACCGCGCGCAAGCATCTA
>JANPKE010000636.1:0-1506 GCA_031425875.1 Nitrospirota bacterium | reverse complement strand
CTCGATGCCGGCCTGCCTGGGGGGGGGCTCCACGGTCATAGGCGATGGCATCTAGTTCCACCATGTTCACGACTGTCTTAAGGAGTAGGTAGACGGGCTGTTGCTCAAATGATGGAAGTGCACCGTCGACCTCCAACGAGGCTCCGCTTGGGCTCAGATCTACCATGATACCTTCATGGAGCCGAGTGCCAATGGTAACGCGTGCTGGCAGGCCAACGCCCGTTCGAATGAATTTACGGCGCTCAGGCAAAGGCTTCGTCGATTGGGTGAAGGGGAGGGGTGCGGGCGGCAAGGTGTGTGCTGGAGTCTGAAAAATCGCCTCGGCATTTCGTTCGACTGCGCCGCCTGCTGAAAAAACGACGGAGGGTACAGGGACAGCGGGATTGTCCAGTGAGGGAGGTGGTTCCACCGGAATCCACACCTTAATCGACAAGAATCCGTTGATCGGGGCCTGAAAATCCCATCGGCCTCCGAGCTGTCTGATTACCGCATAGGCCGCAAAGAGATCACCGGTTGTCGCTTGCAGGGGCGGTTCCTCAACCCCAACCATGATGTCGGTTTCTTGAATATGAATTTCGAGTTCGGTGGCCGTCCCTTGTGAAATCGGGGCTGTTTCTTGGTCTACAGGGGATCCGGATGGGCTGATTGCCCTGGTCCTGACTCGTAATCGATGAGGATTTCCCATAGCCGCCATATAGCGGTGGGCATGTGAGAGGAGCATGCGAACGAGAGACACCATGGAGTCAAGGCTTCCGGTGAAGGGCGGAAGATTCTGTCCATATTCTCTCTCAATCCAATCGGTGTTTGTGAGGGGAGATTCAGCGGAGGCCAGAACGGCCTCAATGATGTCATTGATGGTGTCCCGGTGGATAGCGATGTCCCTCGCGGTCTGGACGAGTTCGCTCCCTAGATGGATGGCTTCAGCAGCGTAGGTCGCGAGCGAATCGACTTGTTCGATCAGGCGTGCATCGCGGATGGTTTTGAGCAGGAGTTGAGATTGAGCTTGAATCGCACGGTGGGGGATATGCAGGGTTTTTGATAAGGTCGACACGCGCCGTGCGATGGCGAGAAGTTGATCGGACTCGCGAAGTTGATGCTCAAGCTGGTGAATGGCCTTGGTCTGCCGGCGGTGTTGTGAGATATCGCGCATCAGACCCAGCGTTCCAAGATACCGGTGATTCACATCGTACAGTCCCCTCGCGCTGATCTCGGCTCTGACTCGGGTATGGGCTGGTTTGTCAGCGGAGGTCTTGCGGAGGAGATCGATTTCCATACGCTGGGCTGCTCGCGGCCCTGTTCTGCGGTCATTGAAACGATGATGAGCGAGAGCTTGTTGATCAGAAGGTACGACGGCGGAGTAGAGAAGGCCGAGTAACTCGTCCTGCCTGTAGCCCAGCATGTCGGTGACGAGTGGGCTTAGATATACGAATCGTCCTTCCACATCGAGTTCGTATAATCCATCGCTGAGGATATCGATGAGACAGTCGTGACGTTGCTGTGTCTGTC
>JANPKE010000635.1:0-10017 GCA_031425875.1 Nitrospirota bacterium | reverse complement strand
GTTGCGGGCAGGTGCCAAACCGATGCTCGCCGAGTTCGTCTATGCGCTGATTCCTTCGCTGTATCCGTACAGCGCAGTGGGTACGACGGCCAAACTAAGGCTGGCTGCACTTCGAGCAGAGAACATGCTGCCGGCTGGAAGCAATGCGCTCGGGCTCACAGTCAGCGCCATGATCCACAGCGTGCCGGTTCCGGACCAGACCGACGCCTCCTACCGATCGCTGCTGGAAGAGATTGCGACTCGAGAGGTGAGCAATCCAATGGGCAGCGAGGCCCGGTATTACCTTAGCAGGGGATATGAAAACGCAGGCGACACGAATCGCGCGCTTCAAACCTACAAGGAGATTACGCTTCGAGCGACCAATAAGAACGATCTATGGGCCATTAAATCAGCAGAGCGCCTGTCTGCTCTGCTGACACCCTGGATCGAGGCGGCGATCGCATCGCGCGACGATCTGACCGTCGCCAGTCTATTTCACAGACAAGGAGCAATGGCCGAACAGCGGTATGCGCGTTCCCCTGTGTTGCTGCACATTGCGGAATCCCATCAACGCCTTGGATTTTCGCCGGAAGCCGTGCGGCTGTATCAGCAGGTTCTTAAATCGTCCAACGATTCGGCGGCGCTCGAAGGGGCTTTGATCGGTCTTGGAGGGATCTATCTGGATCAACGAGATCCTGAGGCCGCAAGAAAAGTGCTGGAGCGATACCGGTTTCAGTTCCCTATCGGTAAATACGAAACGGAGGTGCTGCATCTTCTGATTGAAGCCATGAGGCAACAGCGGGATCTGCAAGGGCTTCTCCATCTGTGCCGGATGTGGTTGTTGCGCCACCCGGTTCATCCCGAACGACCCGCTATGTATGTAGAGTTAGCTAAAACGCTGGGAGAACTGGATAAGCTGGATGATTCTGCCCTGGCCTACGAAGAGGCGTTCAAGGTCGGCGCGGTGCAAGCGTCCAATACGCTTGTCTCCTATGCCGATACGTTATCTCGGTTGAATCGACATGAGCGGGCTATTACAGCCTATCAATTAGTGCTGGCCAAAAAACCGAATGTGTCTCACGCCGATTGGGCGCGGCTACAAACAGCCAACCATTGGACGGCATTGAAGCAATACGATCGCGCCACCGTGGTGCTGGCCGAGCTTGATGTCACGGACGATCCAATGCTCAATCGACTTTCAGCGTCCCTTAAAACAAGTCTGCGAGCGGTCAGTCATTCGGCGAAGCGGGAGGGGCTATGACGAGTGCTATGACCAGACATCCGGAAGAACGGGAGCTGCTGCAAGCCGCCTTCAGAAGTTTTGATGAGGCGGCTCACACGTTGCAGCAGTCATACAGTGCGTTGACGACACGTGTGGAGCAGATGGATTTGGAGTTGGCACAGAGCAACGAGGCGCTCCGACGTCAGCTGTGTGACAACGAGGCCATGCGCGTCCATCTGGACGGGATTCTTGAGTCCTTGTCTATGGGGGTGTTGGTGATGGACGGCTGCGAAATGATCACTCGCAGCAATCGTGCCGCCAAGGTGCTACTTGGCATCACAGATGACGAACTGCGGAACCGTCGTGCGTCTGAAATATTGGCGGGTGCTGGTCTTGGTGTGTGTGATCGGCCTCAACGCATCGGTCAGGCAGTCGTTTCCATTAGCCAGGTTCCGCTACACAACGATTCCGGAGAGCACTCCGGACACCTCATCCTGTTTCAGGACATCACACGTATCTATCAACTAGAAGAACAGTTGCAGCGCAAGGAACGACTAGCGGCCATGGGAGAGCTGATCGGTCGGATCGCCCACGAGATCAGAAATCCATTGGGCAGCGTCGAGCTCTTCGCGTCCATGCTGCAGCGAGATCTCGGCGAGCATTCGTCCGCCAAGCGCTACGCGCAACAAATCTCGCAGGCCGTCCAGTCGATGGATCGCTTACTGACCAATCTCTTGCTGTATACGCGGCCGGTTCACTTGGCGCGTGGCTGGCACTTGGCCGAATCGTTGATCGACGAATCAATCAAGTTGGCGGCCCATGCGATCACCAAGGTGTCGGTGGAAATCCGAGTGGACATCAGTCAAGAAAGCCATTCGATTTGGTGTCACGACGGACAGTTGAAACAAGTGCTTGTAAATCTGGTCGTGAATGCAGTTCAGGCGATGCCGAATGGAGGAGTTCTCGCGATCAGTCTTTGTCAGGAACCGTCGCAGACACTTGGTATGCCCGCTGTTCGACTGACCGTCCGGGACTCCGGCATTGGCATCGCTCCGGCCCATCAGTCGCGCATATTCGATCCGTTCTTCTCGACGAAGGATGAGGGGACAGGCCTTGGTCTGGCGATTGTCTATTCGATTGTCGACGCGCACCAGGGACGGATCGATGTCGACAGTACAGTCGGGCAGGGCACCGCATGCTCCATTATTCTGCCTCATCCAGCGAGTGGTGGAGATCCCCATGCGGGGGATACTCCAGCGCGGAACGAGCTGGAACCCAGTCAATCCTACCCTGGTGAGCACACTATGGCGTTAGTGGAGGAGTGGTCTCATGAATGACCGTGAGAAGAGTAGCCTTCTTTCTGACCATGGCGACGAGAGCGAGCGCATTCTCATTGTGGATGACGACCCATCGATGCGAACTGCACTGATGGAGACGGTCAAGCGACTCGGCTATTCCGTGCAAGGAGCAGTCGATGGAATGGATGCGATTGAAAGGATCGTCCATTTTCGTCCATGGATGGTGCTGACCGATCTCAAGATGCCGCGTCTCAATGGTCTCGAATTGATCAAGGAAGTCAAAGCGCGCGCTCCTCACGCGACGATCGTTCTGATGACTGCGTATGGGGCCATAGAGACCGCCGTCGAGGCCATGAAGTTGGGCGCCAGCGAGTATCTCTTGAAACCGTTTTCCATGGACTTGCTGGAGCGAGTCATCGTGAATCTCAAGTCGGGACGAGAAGTAGGGACCATCACGGGTCACCCCTCTCACCCCACGGAAAACCGGGCTCTGTTAAGCCAGGACCCAGGCATGATCAGGCTCTTAAGCACGATCGAAGGGGTGGCGTCCAGCCAGGCCACAGTCTTGATTCAAGGAGAGAGCGGCACCGGAAAAGAGTTGTTAGCCAGGTTTATCCATAATCGGAGCCCGCGAGCGCATCGGCCGTTCATCGCAGTGAATTGCGCGGCGTTACCTGACGGGCTGCTCGAGAGTGAACTTTTTGGCCACGAGCGCGGTGCGTTCACTGGGGCGTTGCTCAAAAAGATCGGTAAGTTTGAGATGGCGCATATGGGCACGTTGCTCCTGGACGAAATCAGTGAAATGAACCTGAGTTTGCAGGCTAAGTTACTGCGCGTATTACAGGAGCGCGAAGTCGATCGGATCGGGGGGCGCGACCCTGTTTCAGTCAATATTCGGGTGATCGCGACGACCAATCGAGCGCTCTATCGTGAAGTCGAGCAAGGACGTTTTCGAGAGGATCTGTACTATCGTCTGAACGTCTTTCCGGTCACCGTTCCACCGCTACGTGAACGCACGATCGATATTCCATTGCTCGCGCGGCATTTTGTGAGCCAGTCGGCCACGAGGAACGGTCTCACGCCACCGACGCTGTCTGATAGTGCCTGTGCGCATTTGCAACGGTTGGGATGGAAGGGAAATGTCCGTGAATTAGAGAATGTCATAGAACGGGCGGTGTTGCTGGCGGGGCCTGGCCCTATCCTTCCCGAACACTGTCCGCCTGAACAGAACGGAGAACTACCGGTTCTGTCTGTCCATCCGCAACAACCGGTTAATGGATCGTTGTGGGAAATGGAGCGAGAGCTCATTTTTAAGACATTGGCACGAGTGAAGGAGAATCGTACGCATGCGGCGAAAGAGTTGGGGATCAGCATTCGTACGTTACGAAATAAGCTGCGAGAGTATCGAGAAGGTGAGCGACCCTGTTCGATCACTGGAGGACCCTAAGAGCGGCAAGAATTGCCGATCGGCAAGTTTGTGCCGGTGGCGGCAAGGGTCAAACGGAGGGTCATCGGTGAGGGGAGCGAAAAGCATGGGGCGTTGCAGGGGGCTGCGCTCCTGGCTATCACTCCGGCATTCGGCCAGGCATTATGATTGCAATTATCACGTGCAGCGGATGGAAAGGAGTCTAGAGGTATGACGATCTTTGACAAAACCATGGGACTGCTACAGCGGAGTTTGGATCTCCGCAGTGCGCGACAGCGTGTGATCACCTCGAACCTAGCCAACGAGGAAACGCCGGGATATCGCGCGTCCGAATTGACCTTTATGGATCAATTGCAGTCGGCCCAGAAGGGACGCCTGCCGATCGTCATGGCGGCGACTCAGTCACGACACTTCGGCCTGCATGGGCCGCAGGGTGTGCAGGCGGTAGCGGGAAAACTTGGTGAAGTTCCAGCCGGCGATCTACCGCTCGACGCCAACTCTGTCAATCTTGAGCTGGAGATGGCCAAATTGTCCGAGAACGCCATGCAGTATAACGCAGCGGCCACGATACTGGCCAAGAAGTTTCACGGATTGCTGAATGCGATACGAGAGGGGAGATAACATCTAGCCCGCTCGGATGGCCGACATCGGCAAGCGGTTGACGGTTGATAGAGGAGGTTCATCATGGAAATGTCGGACAGTATGGCTGTATCGGTATCCGGTTTGGACGCCCAACGGCGACGACTCAATGTCATTGCGAGCAATCTTGCGAACGCCCAATCAACGAAAACACCGACCGGCGGTCCGTACAAGCGGCGGGATGTCGTCTTTCGCTCAACGGCGGTTCCAAGCGCATTTCATGGGACTTTTCGACAAATCGCAGTTGGGCCGTCGGCGCATGCGCTCGAAGGAGTCTCCGTCGCTCGGGTCGTGGAAGATCCTAAACCAGGTCAACTCATTTATGATCCTCATCATCCGGATGCGAATCCAAAAGGGTTCGTGCGTCTTCCCAATGTGAATGTTATGGAAGAAATGGTGAATATGATCGGCGCGTCGCGTGCGTACGAAGCCAACGTCCAAGCCATCAACGCCACACGTGCCATGTGGAACAAGGCACTGGAAATTGGGAGGTAATGATGAATCAGATTTACGGTCCGACATCAGGTATCGCTCCGATTCCCGATGTGGCCCCAGGCGGATCGGCCGGAACGTCAGGCGCCTCCGGCTTCATGGATTCGCTCAAATCTGCAATCGGAAAGGTCAACGATACGCAGCTGGAAGCTGGCCGAACGGTAGGTGACCTCATGACAGGTGAGACGCAGGACCTTCACCGTACGATGGTCGCGCTCCAGCAAGCAGACGTGTCGTTCCAATTGATGATGCAAATCCGGAATAAACTGGTCACCGCCTATGAAGAGATTCAACGAATGCAAATGTAATCAGTCAAGCGCGATGAAGGGACGTGATGAGCATGTTGTCCAAGTTTTCCATCAATCAGCGAATGATCATCCTTGTCGCTCTGGCTGGATCAGTGGCGGGCCTCATCGCGCTCACACTCTGGACGCAGCAGCCCGACATGCAGGTGTTGTTCACCAATCTCGGCGGCGAGGACGCGGCCGCCATCATTGATAAGCTAAAAGAGACGAAGGTGCCGTATGAAACAACCGGAGGCGGAGCGACGGTGCTGGTTCCTAGCGCCCAAGTGCACGATCTCCGATTACAACTCGCAACCCAAGGGCTTCCTCATGGAGGTGGGGTCGGCTTCGAGATTTTTGATCGTACGTCGATCGGCATGTCTGAATTCGTGCAGAAGCTCAACTATCGGCGTGCCTTACAGGGGGAGTTGGCGAGAACCATTGCGCAGTTGCCGGAAGTCGAACGAGCGCGGGTTCATTTGGCGATTCCTGAACGACGACTTTTCGCCAACGAGCAGGAGAAAGCACGCGCGTCCGTGATCCTCTCTCTTCGCAATGGCCAACAGCTGGCTCAGGGGCAGGTGCAGGGGGTCATCCATTTGGTGTCCAGCAGCGTGGAAGGCTTGCAGGCCCGTGATGTGACCGTGGTGGATGGGCATGGCCGGATGTTGTCGTCCACCATGACGGATGAAACCGCCGGGTTGACCAATACTCAACTCGAATATCAGCGGAGCATCGAAAAAGATGTAGAAACGCGTATCCAAACGATGTTGGAGCGGATTGTTGGATCCAATAAAGCCGTCGTGCGTGTATCCAGCGTGGTGGACTTTCGCAAGGTTGAGACAACGGAGGAGCGATACGATCCGAACAGCCAAGTGGTGAGGAGCGAACAACGAGGGCAGGAAAAAGCGAATGGCACCAACGGCGTCAGCGGTGGCGTCCCAGGTGTGCAGTCGAACGTCCCGCCTGGTACAGATCAGGAGCTCCCGCAAACCAGTTCAAACAACAGTCAGACGAAAAATGAAACGGTCAACTATGAGATCAGTCGAACTGTGTCTAAAATCGTTGAACCTGTAGGCGTGATCAAACAATTGTCCGTGGCCGTGCTAGTTGATGGGATTTATGAAGCAGCCAAAGCCGCTGATGGACAGTCGACGGATACACCGGCTGCCGCACGCAAATATGTCCCACGCTCAGAAGAAGACCTCAAGCGGATTGAAGACATCGTCAAGAAAGCAATGGGCTTTTCGCCTGAGCGGCAGGATCAGGTTCAGGTCGTGAACGTTCAATTCGGCGCGGAACCGGAAGAGCTGCAGAGTGCGACGGCAGAAGCCGTGGCCGAGGGGCCGAAGCCATGGTTACCGTATCTCCGTTATGGTGTCGGCATCCTATTATTTGCGGTGATACTGATGTTCGTCGTCCGTCCGCTGTTGGCCATGTTGGGTTCGACAACGGAGCAGATGCAGACTGAAGCGACGGTAGCGGCGTTACCTGGGGCTCAGGCCATGATGCAAGCATCATTGACGAATACGCCGGATCGAGCTCAAATCATCGACATGGCCAGAAAAAACCCAGACACGGCCGCTGTTGTCGTGAAGCAGTGGCTAAAGAATCCTACATAGCGTGGTGCCATGGCGAAGACTCTAACGGGTGAACAGAAAGCAGCGATTCTCCTTCGTGCTATGGGGGAAGAGTCAGCCGCTCAGGTCCTGAAACAACTCGATCCAAAAGAAATTAAGAAGCTGGGAAGCTTTATGAGCGGCACAGCACAAATCTCACGAGATGAAGAAGATGCAGTCATGTCGGATTTTCGAGCTGCGAGTGCGACTGGGGAGATTCAGTTTCAGGGAAAAGAGTTCATCAAGGCGGCGCTTACCAAGGCGTTGGGTCCAGAAAAAGCAGCGCGGATCATCGAATCGATGACTCAGAAAAGCTATCCGGGACTGGAGGGGCTGAAATGGGTTGATGTGAAAACCCTCACTCAAATGTTGAGGGTCGAACATGCCCAAACAGTGGCAGTCATTCTTGCACATTTGGAAAGCGACCAGGCCGGACAGGTCCTCGCGGCGCTGCCAGAGGACATGCGAGGAGACGTGGCGATTCGGTTGGCAACGTTGGAAGAAGTCCAACCGGACGTATTAGAAGAACTGAGCGAAAGCCTCCAAGAAATGCTGTTGGCCAGCCAAGGAATGAGCACTCAGAGCGTTGGGGGGGCCGAGGTGGTTGCCGATATTCTGACGCGAATGGATAAGGCTAATGAAGGCGGGATCATGGCCAGAATTTCTGAGAAAAATCAGTTGCTAGCCGACACCATCCGTGCCCTTATGTTTGTCTTCGACGATTTAATTAAAGTCGATGATCGCGGCCTGCAGGAATTGATGAAGGAAATCAGCAAAGAGGATCTTCCTGTCGCTCTGCGCGGTGCCAATCCAGAAATCAAGGAGAAATTCTTCAAGAATATGTCAAGTCGTGCCGCGGAAATGTTGAAAGAAGATATGGAGGCGAAAGGGCCGGTGAAGGTGTCCGATGTCGAGAAAGCCCAGCAGAATATCTTGAAAGTCTGTCGCAAACTTGAGGAAGAAGGCCGTATCGTCATTGCGGGGGCAGGGGAGGAGATGCTGTAGTGACACGGGGAACCATCCCGGCAGTGGTTAGTTCCGAGCGAAGCGTGTCACGCCTTCAAGGGACGATCCTGGTTGTTGATGCTGATGAAGGGGTCCAAAACGCCTTGCACGAGCTGCTTCAGCCGGAACGAGTGTCTATTCGACTCTCGAGCTCAGGACAGGAGGCGCTTGCGATGGTCAAGCAGAAGGCTCCTGCACTGCTGATCGTCGACGCCTCCTTGCCGGATCGAGATGGTATCGCAGTTCTGGAAGAGGCACAGCGGATCGACAGTCGCATGATTGGAGTCGTGATGACTGGGGCAGCCTCGGTTGAACTTGCCGCCCGTGCTATGAGAGCCGGCTCCAGCGATTTATTGACCAAACCATTTCAACAGGACCTTGTCCTCGCCACTGTGCGTCGGCTACTGGAACTCCATCGGCTGCGCGCTGACCAGACGGTCTTGAAACATGCTGCTGTACGGTCCGGCGCGGTACGGCTGCAGAGTGTGCCTTTTCAAACATTTGGGGATGAGGGCGCACGTAAAGGAGTTGATGGGCTGACGGACTATGAGCGGGGTTTGGAAGAAGGCCGTCGACATTCGGACGCGCAGCGTCAACAAGATCTTGCGGTGTTGACCGAGGCTGTCGGGAGATTTGATGCCGCGCGTTCCGCACTTCAGCAGACGATCGACGATGAAGTCATCGCGCTCGCGCTGCAGATCGTGTCTAAGATACTGCATGAATCGGCCGAGTCCCGACGTGAGCAGATCGTGATGCAGGTCAAGGCAGCACTCGGGGCTGTTCAAGAGTCAGATGGCGTGGTGATACAAGTGCATCCGGCTGATGCAGCCGTCCTTGAAGCCGTTCGGGCGGAGCTGACAGGACGGCAGCAGCTCGCACTGACACTCACCATCGAGCCGGTCGCTTCTCTCCAACGAGGAAGCTGCCTTCTGCACACCGCCACGCGATTAGTCGACGCTTCCCTCGATACTCAGCTACTCCGTTTGGGCGATGTCCTGAGGAACAGGGCTCATCATGAGTCTTAGCCAACTGATCGAGCGCGTCGACCCCATCGAAGTGTCCGGAAGGGTGGCGCAAGCAGTTGGGATCGTCGTGGAAGGGTATGGGCCGATGACGACGGTCGGAGAGCTCTGCCGCATTACGCGGGAGGTGGCTGGAGGGCCGATCACTGCGGAGGTTGTGGGATTTCGGGGGGATCGTGTTCTTCTGATGCCGCTGGGCGATATGCACGGGATCGGGCCAAGAAGTCGAATTACCATGTCCGGCCAAGTGGCCAATCTTGCTGTCGGACCAGGCTTATTGGGAAGGGTGCTCGACGGCTGTGGCAATCCAATGGATGGCAAAGGGCCGCTGACGACCACGGAGCGATATCCACTGTATGCTGGCGCACCAAACCCGTTACAACGAGCTCGTCTACGCACTCCGCTTGATCTCGGCGTTCGTGCCATCAACGGGTTTTTGACCTGTGGACGTGGACAGAAGATGGGCATCTTTTCCGGTTCCGGGGTTGGCAAGAGTGTGCTCTTGGGGATGATCAGCCGGTACACGAAAGCGGATGTCAATGTCATCGCCCTTATCGGCGAGCGAGGCCGTGAGGTCAACGAATTTCTGGAACGCGATCTGGGCCCAGAGGCACTCGGACGTTCGGTGGTGGTGGTGGCGACGTCTGACCAAGCCCCGCTCATCCGGCTGCGCGCGGCGTTGGTGGCGACGACCATAGCGGAATATTTTCGTGATGCGGGGAAACAGGTGCTGCTGTTGATGGATTCACTGACGCGATTGGCCTATAGCCAGAGAGAGGTTGGGTTGGCGATCGGGGAGCCTCCGACGACCAAAGGCTATACCCCCTCTGTGTTTACGCTCTTGCCGAAGTTGCTGGAACGTGTCGGGACCGGACCAGGTCCTGGAACCATTACCGGACTGTATACCGTACTGGTCGATGGCGATGATCTTAATGATCCCATTGCCGATACCGTTCGCTCGATCTTGGACGGTCATATTGTCTTGTCACGTACCTTGGCCGCTCGCAATCACTTTCCGGCGATCGATCTTC
>JANPKE010000634.1:0-8413 GCA_031425875.1 Nitrospirota bacterium | reverse complement strand
G
Source organism: Nitrospirota bacterium (assembly GCA_031425875.1). Taxonomy (GTDB): domain Bacteria; phylum Nitrospirota; class Nitrospiria; order Nitrospirales; family Nitrospiraceae; genus Nitrospira_D. The sequence goes on along the minus strand of JANPKE010000634.1, from coordinate 8,412 downwards.
AAGTGAATTGATACGAAGTCAAACTACATCGAAATGGGCTCTGGTATTGAAGGGAGGAGGGATTGCCCAAATCTTCAAAGACTTGAGCAACCCCTTGTAACTGATTCGTAAACCGCAGGTCGCCCGTTCAATCCGGGTCGCCGGCTCCACACCGTGTTCGTCCCTCTCGCCGATTCTCCTTCGTCGTATCGTCATTGACGTTGGCAGATAAAGATCTCCCATGGTTCCCATTTCTATCTGAATGACTTGCCGGTGCCGTGCGTTGGGAATTTGCCTCTGCGGCAAGTCGGAACGATGAGGTTAGGGAGAAGTGTGGAGCAAGTGGTCTCCATATTCTTGGAGAAGAAGGGCCTACTTTGGTGAGTAAGCCCAACAACCCGAAGGAACCACCCCTCTAGGATTGGGGAGGCCTATTCGGGGAGTGCGAGCCGATCATTGTGAGACCATCGCTCGTCTGATGCCAATGATCAGTAACTAGATTGTCAGCAATGAACGGATCGCACGAGTGAAACTACCTGCCTTTGAGATATAGGATCACACCGCCGATGCCGAGTGCCACAATGACGAATGCGAAGGTAAGAGTATTGACGTCCATGAGTTCTCCTTATCTAGTGGGATATTTATATCATCGACATGCTGACTCCTTATGGAGCAAACAGTCGGTGCTGAGTCAGCGACTAGTCCAGAACATACGGCTTCGATTCAGTGAGCTAAGGTCAGGTATCCACGACGAAATCATACCAAGTGCAGACGGTCCATTAATAGAGCGGATCTTGAGGCCCCCATTGTAAGCCCGCAAGATCAGGGTCTTCACCCTCTTGCTCCGGCCGGTTGACTTTGGCGGCCTTCCGTTGCACACGGCGCTCTTCCTTGTCCCGTTGCTTCTGCAGACGTGCTTTCTCACGGTCTCGTTTAGCGGGTGTGGTTTTGCCTGTTCCTCCGATGATGCCCTCCTTTTAGGCGCGACACGCCTAGGTCAAGCTATTGCGAGGTGGTACCGCGCTTGCGGGGAGCCGCCGACGCCTTGGACCCAGGTTTTTGGCGTCCCTCTTTCTCGCGAGAGCGAGAGAGTGTATCGGCGCTCAATCCCTGACTTGCAGCGGAAGTGATCTGGCGACGAATGTCCTCGATCGACGGTGCCAATGACGACTGCGTAGGATCTTGAAGGCCCAGCATCTCCCAACGGACCTTGGTTCGAAGAATAGCTCGCTTCCGTCGGTGTGGGGCTTTGGTCCCCCATGATGTATTCATTGCTTCTCCATCGGCTAAGATTGAAACCTATGAAATGGGCAGTAGGATATCCGTCTTTCACTCACCGCGACTTCTCGATGGACGAAGGCACTTTGCCTCCAGTCGTCACGAACCGATCTTCCGGAAAAACCGCTCGGAGCCGGTCGGTGACAGACCGACGATAGAGTTCAGATTCACGAGCGAGGAGAACCATATTTTTGTTGTCGACCAGAATATTGAGGTGATTCTCCGAGACGAGCAGTCGTGTACTGTCGCCCACATTCACGCGATACTGCGTTTTCCCGTCCGGGTTACGTTCAGATCCAGAGACGATCTCCGTTAAGCCGTCAATGACCCCATCATAGGCCTCCGAGCGATGACGTACTTTCGTACCGTCTGGAATACGGACCCAGCGCTCAACGGATGGCTGTTGATTCGTTTTAGTGGTACTCATGGACGATCACTTTGATTGTGGGTATTCATCTGTTCTTCTCCTATGCGCGGGCACAAGGTTGCTCGAGTAGGGCCTGTCCAGCCTGCACCGAACCCCAGTTGCTTCATATGCCGGTGGCGGGTCGTGATGGCGTCGATGTCGGAGCCTCCGTCGCGTCCACTCATGACTTGAACACAAAGGTCGTTGTCCGACAAGCTCGCCATAGACTGATCAATACAATCGCGCAGAAACGAAACAGGAAGGGAGGAGCGCGAGGTTCAGGACTCCTATAGCCGTACTCTACCATATACCGATCTAGATTGCGAATCCTATCGCCCCGCCCCGTGCCTCGTCGCTAAACCTTGTCGGATGCTGGTTCGTTCTGGTGACCGAGGATTAAATCGGGACGCGGTTGCCATCAAGGTCCACCTTGGCGTGATCAATGAGCACCTCAAGCCCGTTCGTTTGGAGCAAGATCGCCGGCGAGAGTCTGCCCAGTGTGGTGCACTGTTGTTCACGTATACCTAACTTGTGTCCCTATCCAGATAGCTCGTGTGAACGCGTTCTCTCGTGCTTAATTAAGATGAGTTGTCACGAGCGCTCTGACGATTGTGGTCCATGCCAGATTAAGTACGGCGGTTTCTTCATGGACTCGGCTGCACGAGGGTAGAGCCGGAGAGTGTAACTATAGGCCTGTTCTTGGGCTGTCAAGCAGGTGGCTGCGGAGAGAAAGTGGCTGGCGATGTTGCGGAAGGCTGTGCGATCCCCCTCCTCTAGGACGGTATAGACTGAGCACGAGAAGTGACCTTCCTTTGAACATTCCGTGCTGATTGCCAAGTATGACCCATCAGAAAACGTCATCAGGGGTTGTAGATTCAGACGGCTCATCAAGGCTCCTTCCGGTTCACAGTAAGGGCAGGGAGTACTGGGATGCGGGAGTACGGACCTGCGTCAGTTAGGAATGACCGCAAACGTGTGGCCAGTCGTACGGATACGACCGAAACCGTTACCGCCAACCAACCAGCGGATAGGCAACAGTATTCCTACGCCAGGGTATCGATCGCGCGAATGCACTCTGAGTAAGGAAGGCGCGAAGAATGACATGCGTACCGATCAAGAATACCATATCAAGAACTATGATAGCGAATCGGCACGCATTGGGCGCACATCGAGAGCGACAGACTGTGGGTCTGAAACGGAAAGGGAATGTCTACGAGAAAGAAATTCAGCGGATGGATTCATGGCCTACACCGATTGGGTGAGAGCGAAGCCGCCTGAAAACGGGATGATTACTGAGCCCGAAGGTAGGTGAGAATGGCTTCGACACGGCCACCGACGGAGAGCTTTTGATAGATATGATGCAAGTGTGTTTTGACGGTCTCGACTGAGACGCAGAGCTGGTCGGCCATTTCTTTGTTACTTCGGCCGGCTGCGGCGCATGCCAGTATCTCGTGTTCTCGGTCGGTTAAGCCGGCGATCACGATGCCGCGTTCAGCATGAGGATGTTTGACGGCACCGGGAACGGCTCGCACGACATGGTCAGGCATCACGGGCGATACGGCCTGCTCTCCGTGAGCGGCAGCCCTAATAATGCAGAGGAAGTCCGTCCGGTCAGTATCTTTGAGGATGTAGCCAAACGCACCGGCTTGCATAGCTCCCACTATCCGGGAGTCTTCATCGTACCGGGCCAGCAGCAGGGTCCTGGTGTTTGGCAAGTGGTGATGGATGCGTTTTGCCACTGACTCCACGTCGAGATCTGGCATGTCGACGTCGAGGAGGACGATATCGGGTTTATGTTCCAGGGCTAAGCGATACGCCTCATGCCCATCCGTCGCTTCAATCACACTGGCGACATCTTGCTCTCGCTCCAGAAGCAGCCGCAGGCTTTGTCTGATCAGTCGTTGAGTTTCAGCAATGAGCAGTCGGATGGACCTCGGGTGTATTCCACGCTTGATACGAGCGGTGTTTCTTTGGCGGCGAAGAAGCGCCTTCATTTCGCCGGTCATAGGATTGACCTCACTGCTACTTCATAGTTTGCCGTCTCGCTTCCGAGTTGACTCGCATCTTGTCCCGCAAGTACTTCGCGTGACCCACAATGATATCGATGGTGTTGTAGGGAGATGGCATAACAACTCCTCACCATCTCGGATAAGAGGAGGGACGCGACGTGTCACATCGGAATAGGGTGGTTGGACTCACACGTCCAAAGACAGTAAGTGAAGCGAATCTGGCAAGGTGAGTGCTGAAGGACGAACTGAAGGCAAGGCCGCAGGTGCCGTTTCTGCTCAGTTGGATCTCAGTTCGACGAAAGACCATGGGTACCACCTCCGAAACGAAGGCGGTTGGGAGTACAACATTCACCCTACGCCCTGATGAGAGTCTGGTCAAGGGCACGGGTTTCCTGTCTTGGTCTCCGTTGACAGAGCCTGAGTCTGCCTTGTAAACTATTAAGATGACGTACTGAGCCATCGCTGACTATCTTATCCCTCGCGCGATTCCTTCCCATACCGTTCTTGCGCGTCTGATTCCCCGGTCGTCGCCGCTTCTACGCCTGAGTTTCCACGGTTGTCTCTCTGTCGAGCACGTCAGAGGCGTCTTGCCGTCGAGAGGAGTGGAGACCTCATCTTCTCACCAAGGAGTCCATATGAATCAGGAGCAATTCGGGCAATTCTGGGAGCAACTCAAAACGCCGCTCAAGGCCAAGTGGGTGAACATCACGGAGGCGGACCTCGTTGAGATTAAGGGAGATTTGGACGCGTTCGGCACAGTGCTCCAGCAGCGGTATGGGGAACTCCAGAAAGATGAGGTGGTGACATGGGCGAACCGTCGCTACTCCCATTGGACGGGGAACTATATTGGATATAAAGATGCAGCCCCGGCGGTGTAGGTGAGCAGTTATTCGGCGGCCGGACAATGGCCGTCTCTACTGAGGGAGCGAATATGAAGCGAATCGTGATCAACCGGAGCTACGATGAATTCTGCCTCAGCCATAAGGCACTGATCCGGCTGCGTGAACTAGGTCAACCACAGGCGCTAGCGGAGACGGATCGCGGAGCCTATTGGCCTCAGGCAGCTGGGCCACGGGAACCGAGCCTGAATCAGTATGGGAAGCTCATCCCGCGGGATGATGAGAACCTGGTTCGTGTGGTGGAAGAACTTCAGGAAGCAGCCGATGGGCATGCTGCCAAGCTCAAAGTCGTATCCATCCCTGATGATGTGAACTGGGTGATTGCCAAGACTGAGGGTGGTGAGCAGGTGAGCGAAGTCCACAGGACGTGGGGATAAGCGTAAGAGTCAGGTTCCAAGCAAACGGCATTCCGAATTGATTGAAGGGGCGCTTCGAGTGAAGCGCCCCTTTCGTATTCAGGCAGAATGTGTATCGGGATTAATAGCGGTTGCGGTCGCGTCCACCACCACCCCCTCCACCGAATCGTGAGCCACCACCACCACCTCCAGCCCCGCCGGAACGTGGCTCCATTGGCTTCGCTTCATTCACGGTCAATGACCGTCCGTCCATCTGTGACCCGTTCAGGGCAGTGATGGCTGCCTTGGCTTCCTCGGCGGTCGACATTTCGACGAAGCCGAATCCACGTGACTGCCCCGTGAATTTGTCCGCAATCACGCGGGCCGATTCGACCGTGCCGTGCTCGGCAAACAGGCTGGTGAGTTGAGATTCGGTTGCCGAATAGGGCAATCCGCCGACATACAATTTTGAACCCATGGGGGTTCCTCCTTCCAAAATGATATTGTCCGAAACACGAGAAGGATTTCAGAGGGGAAGGAGAGGGCCGAAGACGTAGTTAGTGAACGGCTCGGGTCAGGCTTCCGATCAGATTCTCGGCAGGAACAACATCGGTGACAGGCCGTTGAAATTCGTGTTTCATGCGAGGCCCTCCGCAATGAAACATCGACATACTAACAGGTGTATATAGGAATAGCTACTCTGGGCACTCGAGACGGTCACGACCGTTATCCACCAGGAGGGGCGTGAGGGTTTGACGCATTCCTCGCAAGCCCATCGTGTATCTGTACTCCAAACGGAAAGCATATCTGTCGCAAACTCAGAAATGATTGGCTGAATGGGTTAGTGGCGGTAGCATACAAAATCATGATGAGCCATCGTATCGTAACAGTCCTGGTGCTGGCGTTGGTCCTCGTCTCTCCTGCGCTTGCCCTGGCTGAGTTCGTCGCGCGGGTCTTGATCGTCCACGAAGGAGATCGTCTCACCCTCTACCATCAAGGCCGAAGGGACATGGTGTATCTTCGCGGGGTGGATTGTCCCGAGCTGAAGCAGCCCTATGGGAAACAGGCGAAACGTGTCACGGCTGCCTATATTGCCAACCGTGAAGTAGTCGTGCGAGACTTGAAGCGGGATCGGCAGGGTCGGATGACCGTCGACATCCTATTGCCGGATGGACGACCCATTGCCCATGAACTGGTCAAAGAAGGGCTCGCTTGGGTGCAACCGGGCGGGTCCGGCGATCAAGCCATGAACGATATGGAAGAGCTGGCCAGAGCCGCGGGGACAGGTCTGTGGTCCGAGCCCAATCCCATCTCACCGTGGAAGTGGAAGTCCACGAGGCCTGCTCGCCACAAGTAGAATTCTCATTCCACATCTTCTGTGGATAACATTGTGAACAAGTCACGGTATTCTGCGAAAGATAGCGCGAATGGCGTGTAGATTCATCAGATCGCCTATTTTTTAGGCATCCGCCACGACGCGGTAGCACCACCAGTAATAGTGGTTCATGCCTAAGTTCATCACTTTCCTGCATATTCCTAGAAATATTTCTTGAGATCGCCCAATCAGACTTCGCTGGTAGCTGATATCTTGTCACTAATCCCACGGCTATCCACAGGTTCGACACTTTTCTGGGGATGATGGCTCTCATCAACAGGAGCAAGGTTTCGTCTCTGTCAAGGGGATAAAGAAGAAAAGACGGCTCCAGTGGATCGGGGAAAAGATCCAGAGACTAATTTCTCAAGGCCAGAGCCAAATGGCTGGTCGCAGGCACAATCGTATCCTTTTCTGAGGGGGGAACGATTTGTGAGAGACCCTATTCCATCGGTCAAGAAGTCGGCCCGCTCGTTTCTGATGGAACACCTCGTGGCTGGCATGCAAAGAATAAATCCTTTCGAAAACCTATGTTGAGATACGTGTTTGTAGGGCGTTTTGAACTACGTGTGCGGTGAACATGTAGACGCATGAAGGACTTGTTTGGAGGCACGCGCTCTTCGACAGGCATAGAGCGAACCGATTCGGACACGAACGTTCGAGATGCTCGACTGGCCTGAGCGCCGCCAGCTCTCTTCTGCAACCACCGCGTATCTCAATGGCCCACCAGGCGTCATCGCATCAAACGGGTAGCAGATGACGAGGACGAGCCTAGGCTGTGAGGGATCGAGTGGAATGGTTCCGGATTGCGAATCCACGATGCGGCGCTCTGCGACCACGTAGCGCAGTTCGTTCCCACTTGCCGTTTCGATCACGAGTTCATCCTCACGAGTCAATTCCTTCAAGAAACGAAAGTGTGTATCGCGATGGCCGGTGAGGATCGTCGTGCCGACCGAACCGGGTAACACGCTCGATTCGACATGGCCAGGGCCGAAGGCGAGCGAGCGGCCATACGCGCCTTTCAACACGATCAAGTCGATTTTTCTGTAAGGGACGGCCAAGCGCGCGACGGTCTGGAGAGCACGGCAGTTTCCTGCCAGGAGCGATTCGTTGAGCAGGATGTCCTCGCCTGGTTATGTTAGAGAGGGTGAGTACAGCAGTCGGAACCTGGGGACGACGGAGGTCGTCCCCAGGCCTCACCGATTAATTACCTGCCCTTGGTAGGCTTAGGAATGAGGGCTGGCTCGGACCATGAGGGAGGAAGGCTCTCTCCCGTTGTGCTACCCTCACCCATGGTGAATGAAGGGTCGATGTTGGTCTCGGACGAATCGGACGGAGTGGTCGGGGTAGGTGGAACCATCATGTGCTCCTGGCCGATCTTGCGGACTTCGAGATGCACCCGTCGATTCATATGCCGGCAGACGTCGCTGGTATCGACACACAGCACACCTTCTTCGCCTAAACTCACAGTCTTGATTCGGTGTTCGGCGATGCCGGTATTCACCAGTTCTGCCTTGACCATGTCCGCCCGCTTCAGGCCCAACTGTTTGTTGTAGCTCGCCGACCCCTGCTGGTCGGTATAGCCCTGGATCAGCACACCATAGTCTTCATGCTGCTTCAGCATGTCGGCTTGTGCGGACAACTGAGCCTTCCCTTCATCGGTCAGACCCTTTCGACCTACTTCGAAGTAGACATCGGCATGGATGATGTCCGGGATCGATACGACCGGCATCGCTACCTGGGTGAAGGGGGTGGTCGAAGCCTCGGTTTGGTTGATGATCGTGGTGGGGCTGGCTTTTGTCTGATCGCCGGCCTGGCCGTAATACCACGCTGCTGCGAGCAATCCTCCAAGGAAGAGGACAACTGTGCCCAGGATCATGACCTCTTTCGTATCTCTCTCCCGCCCTAGAATTTTGGGGGCGATATTTCCTGACGAAACCTGCGTTGACCCGTGCGACATGATGGCAATCCTCCTTATGATTAAATGCATACAGTGAACTCACGATTCGACACTCAGTTCTCAGCACGTGCTTGGCCTTATTGAGATCCACCTCCTTTCCAGCCGCTGGTTTCGTTTGCCGACGGAGGATTGCTTGAGCAATGGGAATGCCGAAGACGAAAAGCTGGAAATTTG
>JANPKE010000633.1:0-5055 GCA_031425875.1 Nitrospirota bacterium | reverse complement strand
GGAGCGATTTTTGATTGTAATAATCCAATCATGACCGCTGTCACCCACAGTATGGAGCACGGCACGTACGGCTCGACGGGCTCCCTCTTTCCATTCTTCACCGACGCGGGACCCTCCCCCTAGGTTGACTTCATTAAATTGAATGGTCGGCCCGCCTTGCGAGGCAACGTGATCGAGCTGGACTAAGATATAGTTCACGACACCGGGAAGGCCCTCACCCTGTATGCCAAGAGTCGAAACGGAGACAATGTTGGAGTTCCCGGCATACGCGGGTATCGAGGGCATGGTCGCCAGCACCAGCATGGACACCAGCCAAAAAGACACAGTCAGCTTCGCCACCGCAGCGTTACTCGCTCTTTGAGAGGATGATCAAACGGTCTACCTGTTTGGACTGATGCCTGATGGGCGGCCTTCAGTTTGTAGTACCATTTCGCCGGCATATCAGCATCACCGAGAAACATCGACGAGGGTTTGTGGCGAAGCCCCACCGCCAGGTGCTTCATCGCCCGCTCATCCTGACCAAGAAACATCTTCGTCAGCGTGCGAAAAATCACATTGCCGAACGGCAGCCAATGGAGCCCTCGCCAATAGGCCGAAAAATCGATGCGACATTCCATATCGGACACCGGCGTGGCCATCAATCGATTGGCCATCCACATCCGTCCACATTGCATCAGCTCCACCCGCTGATTCGGCAACACAAAATCGATGGTGGTCGAGAGCGGTCCTCCATAGATTCGCTCCACCCAATGGAACGGCCCACTATTCTTGGCGGGACGATGGGGAATCATCCGGAAGCCGTTCGGGATCGGCTCAAAGATTTTTGTCTTTTCGTGCATGCTCGCATCACTTCGCCACCAGGAATGGACATACGGGCCATGTACCGGGTCGATGAGACCGATGATGCCATCGTCAGCAGTGCAGGTGTATGTCAATGAGATATGAAACGATTGCCGAGGTTCCGACGGAAGCGGCATGCGTGGCACAGGAGGCAACGGATCGATGTTCCCTCGTTCATCGGCGAGATACAGCCAAATCATGCCATCTGTTTCTTCAGTCGGATAGGTCGTGACGCCGATCTTGTCGGTTTGTAGAGTCCCCTGTTCGGGGAGGGCAGGAATACACCGGCAGCGCCCTTTCATATCAAACTGCCATCCATGGTACGAACATTCCACTCGTTCCCCATCGAACCGGCCGAATGACAGAGGCATGCCTCGGTGCGGGCAGATATCGCGCATCGCCGCGAGGCCACCGGCTCGATTACGACAGAGCACGATCGGCAACCCCAACATCTGCAGCCCCGTCATCGTGCCCGGACGCAGGGTATGGCTCGGAACAGCTGGGTACCAAAACCCAAAGAGTGGAGCGCTTCTGGAAGAGACGACCTCGGGTGACGGCTGTTCGATCATGAGAGTCATTCGATATCGGGAGGACACTCGCGAGACGAGGATAGCGTAATGAATTCCGACTATAACGAGGGGATGGAGAGAGGTCAAGCCATGCGCACACCATACGCGCCGTGACCCGGTTCCTTGACACCCCGAAGGAGCACATACTATTCTATTTAGGCGTAGATTTTGAAAAGGCACGAGGTGAGATCATGATTGCCACACAGATAGAGCCAACGACGACGTTGGCACAACTGCAGGAATCCAAGCCTGATCGAGTGACGATCGTGTTGCTGAGCGGTGATCTCGATAAGGCCATGGCGGCCTTTATTATCGCCACGGGCGCCGCTGCGATGGGCATGCGCGTAACCATGTTTTTTACGTTTTGGGGACTGAATACGATTCGACGAAGGGGCGCCAGGAGTTCAGCCAAAGATTGGCTTCGACGGATGTTCGGACTGCTCAACAGAGGCGGGGCCGATGCGCTTCCGTTATCCCGATTCCACTTCGGTGGGTTGGGGACGAAGATGATGCAGACGGTGATGAAGCAAAACCGGATGCCCGGTGTGCCTGAACTGATGCAAACGGCCCTCGAACTGGACGTGCGGTTCATCGCCTGCACGACGACGATGGGCCTCATGGGTATTACCAAGGACACCTTGATCGACGGCATCGATCAGTTCGCCGGCGTGACCACATATCTGGCGGAAGCCAAACAGGGCAGTGTCAATCTGTTCATTTGAATCATCCACTGAAGCGAGGGTTCTTTCATGATGCAGGCCGATGTCAAACTCGACACCTTGGGTTACTTTTGTCCTATGCCGATTATTCTCACCTCCAAGAAAATCAAAGAATTGGCCTTGGGACAGGTGCTGGAAGTCGTCTCCGATGATGAGGGCATCAAAAAAGACATGCCGGCTTGGTGTGAAAACACCGGGCATCAAATGATGGGTTTGGAAGAGGAACAGGCCAAGTCTGGCCGTATCTATAAGGCGTTCGTGAAGAAGACGAAATAGCCAGCTCCCGTCAGAGGACGATGGTTACGCCAGAAGCCGGATGATCGGTCATCGATCCTCCGGCTTTTTCGTTGACACGTGCTGGACCCTATGGACCAACTCGTCGAGTGTGTCCCCAACTTCAGTGAAGGTCGGGATCAAGAAACGGTTCACGCCTTGATCGATGCCGTGACGTCGACAGCCGATGTGACACTGCTCGACCAGTCGATGGATACGGACCACCACCGGTCAGTCCTGACGTTCTGTGGCCCCCCGGACGCAATCATTGAAGCCGCGTTTCGTGCCGTGCAGCTCGCGACTGAACTCATCGACCTACGGACACATGTTGGCGCACACCCCCGGATAGGAGCGACGGATGTGGTGCCGTTTATCCCAATCAGGGGTACGACAATGCAAGACTGCGTCCTGCTTGCGAAGCGACTTGGAGAACGAGTGGGGCGTGAGCTGGGAATCCCCGTTTTCTTATACGAACGTGCCGCAGGTCATACCGACCACGCCCCATTGGAGTCAGTCAGGCGTGGAGGGCTCGAAGGCCTGGCGTTCCGGATGGAGTCAGACCCAGATTGGCTTCCCGACTTCGGTCCCCCTCGACTGCATGAACGCGCGGGAGCAATCGCCATCGGCGCCCGGCCTCCGCTGATCGCCTACAACGTGAACCTTTGCTCAAGGGACGTTGAGCAAGCCCGGTCCATCGCCAGAGCCGTCCGTCACTCAAGCGGCGGGCTGCCCTCTATCAAAGCGATTGGTGTAGAGCTATCCAGTCGCGGTATGGTGCAGGTCGCCATGAATGTGACCGATTACCTCCTCACACCCATTCTGACCGTGTTTCAGCGCGTCAAGGCCGAAGCCGCGACACGTAATATCGATGTGGCGGGGAGTGAATTGATCGGCCTTGCTCCTCAAGCGGCATTGGACCAGGCAGCCGCTGCCTCGTTGCAGCTCGATCGATTCGATTCCAGCCAGGTCCTCGAAACAAGAATCGCCGAGGCAATGCGCAGCAAGCACGAACCGGCGCACGCCCTCTCACATTTCCTGGCTGCCGTTGCTGACGCCAAACCGGCGCCAGCCGGTGGCAGCGTCACGGCATTCGTGGGTGCCCTGGCGGCTTCCTTGGGGGTGATGGGAGCACGCTTCGCTGGACAATCGGGCAGAGAACAGCGCTTACTCGAATTAAGCCGGCAGCTCCATCAACTCGTTCAAACAGATGCAGAGGCCTATAATGGACTAATGGATGCTTACAAGATTTCACAACACCATCCTGATCGCCATCAGGCGATTTTAATTGCGCTCCAACGGGCTACGGAAGTACCGTTAGAAATCACGGAGCTGTCCTGCGAGGTTGCGCGGTTGCTCCATGCGTTACGCGAGGGAGCCAAGCCGACCATCCACTCAGATCTTACGGTAGGACTGACTCTCGCCATTGCAGCGTCTCAAGCAGGTCTTGTGACGGTTCACACAAATACACATACGCAAAGAAATCATCAACTTATAGATTCCATACGACTCAGAATTGTAAAGGCCACAGAAAGCCTTGAGGAACTCAGGGTGTTGTGCTAGACTCCGGCGCCGAATGATTGAAAACCGTAAGCAGCAGGCCCACTTGGCCTGAGAAAGTCGAAAATCACGGGGATGGAAATCAAGGTCTTCAACAACAACGTTGAAAAAGCACTGAAGGTTGCCAAGAAGAAGCTCGCGGGAGAAGGTCTATTCCGTGAGCTGAAGCGTCGCCGTTTCTACGAGAAGCCCAGCGTGCGAAAGAAAGCGAAGCAACGCGAAGCTCAACGGCGCCGTCAGAAGTGGTTGTCAAAGCGGAAGCCTGAGTAGACACGGTTTTCCGTTCGTCTCACCAGCCTCCTCCCCGTTCATGACCATTTCTCCATGCGTCAGGAGCACATCCATGATGCTATTCGCATTGTCAGGCGCGAGATTTGCCGATGGCAAGAGCCGGTCGTCGGGGTCGTAGCCAGGGAATCGAACCGCGATCCCTTTCCCATCCTCATGTCCACCCTCCTCAGTTTGCGAACCAAAGATAAAACGACAAGGGAAGCGGGCGACCGACTCTTCGCCCTGGCTCGCACACCGACAACCATGTTAGAGCTGCCGCTGAAGAAGGTCGAACTTGCAATTTACCCGGTCGGGTTCTATCGGACAAAAGCCAAATCGATTCACCAAATCTGTCGCCGACTGATCGATGAGTATGGCGGGAAGGTCCCGGACTCCATCGATGAACTGCTCACCTTACCAGGAGTCGGTCGGAAAACGGCGAATCTGGTGGTGACGCTTGGATTTGGCAAGCCGGGAATCTGTGTAGATATTCACGTCCACCGAATCAGCAATCGATGGGGTTATATCGACACGAGGACGCCGGAAGCATCGGAAGAGGCCCTCCGGCGCAAGCTCCCGAAACAATACTGGATCATCTACAACGATCTCCTCGTCCCCTATGGGCAGAACCTATGCCTACCGGTTTCACCGTGGTGCAGCACGTGCAAGTTGGCGGACATGTGCGATCGCGCGGGGGTCACGAAATCACGTTAGGGGTAAGCAATGAGGGGGGAAGTAGGGACTATATGAAAAGCTTCGTCTCCGCCTCAGCGGTAAGCGACAGGATCGCTGGCAGACCCATCACCTCGTCAACATTCTTTTCGACC
>JANPKE010000632.1:0-6034 GCA_031425875.1 Nitrospirota bacterium | reverse complement strand
GGCCCCCCGGTCATCTCCCGTGGCATGAAGATTTCTTTCCAGACTTCTTTTTCAACCAAACAAACATCCCGAAACCGTTCATAGAGCAAGGTTAATTTTTCTGGATCTGTGACCTTCACACGCGCTCCCATAAGTATCCTTTCTCCAGGAATCTACCTGACCGACTTCTGTTCAGGAGATCAGGTAGGAACAGTTTCTGCAATGGTAAAACGCATCACGCCGACGTGGTTTACGGCGTGAAACGGTTGTTGACCTAACGGCGCGATATAGATCTTCGCCACATAGTTGCCCGCGATCCATCGTGCACCTGACCGTTTCAACTCAAGGTACCCGTATCGTTCATGTCCCGACACTTCCAATGCATCTTTCCCTAACGGCTTCTCATTTAACTGGCCGCTTAATTCCTCCAAATACCATTGCACAGCAAATTGTGCCGGATCCTCCAAGGGGGCTACTTCAAAAACAATATAGATTGCTGGAATCTCCGGCGTGAAAGTCGAACCTGGTTCGATCGGTTTCAGCCTCGGATCCTGGGTATACCACCCTTTACGTCCAAACGTATCCCATTCTATTTCAAACCCTTTCGCCATCTTGATCCAAGTAAAAAGCGACTGCGGAACGTCTTTTTCCTGATAGTCGAAGGAGGGGCTTTGGGTCGATCCAATCTCCGTGGACTCTTGCGCTTTGGGAGGCAGGAGGTCCTTGGCAATCCCTACCTGCTCATGGAGCAAGGCAACGCAAACCACGCCAACGGCAAACCAACCTCTTGGCAATCTCGTTGCCGAAACATCCTGAGCCATAGAATTTATCGTACTGAGGAACATCATAGGAGGCAATGACTGCCGGCCATCATCCGATGAATCCTTGTGCCATGTCGATTCTATGATAGAGTGCGCTTGGTTTTCTGATTATGACCGCCCAACCAGCATCACCACATTATTCAACTGGACATACTCCTGACAACGATCCCGCTCACATCAGGCCACACGAATCCGGTCGTCGTTTTGGTATTCGTGATGGACTGTTCCAGGCTATTGCCCAAGGCGGAGGCGAGCACTATCTCTCGGCCTTTGCCCTCCTGCTCCACGCGACACCATTTCACTTGAGCATTCTTTCGGCCATTCCCCAACTCTTAGGCACATTGGCTCAGTTGGTTTCCGTCAAAGTCGCCCACTGGTTTCCCAGCCTGGCCTCTCAAGTCTTCTGGGGCATCATCGGACAATCCCTCGCCTGGATCCCCATTCTCGCACTACCCTTGCTCTGGCCTGATCAAGGGCCGTGGCTGCTCATCGCAGCCGTTGCCGTGTATTTCACCTTTACTCATTTCACCTCTCCCGCATGGAATAGTCTCATCACCGACTTGCTTGAGCCTAACGAACGGGGCACTTACTTCGCCAGACGCTCACGCACCATTGCAATGACCAGTTTTCTCGCACTCTGCCTGGCTGGAGCCCTGTTGAGTTCCTTCGAGCAACAGCAACTCCTTTGGGTCGGCTTTGCCGTGATGTTCCTCACGGCTGGGCTCTGCCGGAGCACGTCAGCTCTCTTACTACTCAAGGTACGCGGCTTACCATCGCATGAGCCGAGCGGCAATCCAACTGGATTTCTGGTCTTTCTCCGCACCGGCACGTCTGAAAACTTTCGCCACTTCCTGCTGTTTTCAGGTCTCATGCACTCGGCTGTGTTGGTTGCTGGTCCATTCTTCGTCATCTACCTGCTTCAGGACCTGCATCTCGCACATTGGCAATATGGAACCTGGCTGGCCGCCGGCATCATTGGCCAATTTCTGACCCTGCCAGCCTGGGGACAGTTCGGTGATCGCTTTGGGAATAAGGCATTGCTCACCTTCACTGGGCTACTCGTAGCATTCCTACCGATGTTGTATCTGTTCGGGACAGCATGGCCGTTTCTGGTCACGGTCAATTTCTTCGGAGGCGTGGTCTGGGCAGGACTTGGGCTTGGATTGAATAACTACGTCTTCGACGTGGTGCAGCCTACGGATCGCGGGAAAGCCGTTGCCATTATAAGCATCGTAAACGGCATTGGGTGGGCCATGGGAACCGTGATTGGAAGCGTTCTGATCGAGACGCTACCGGACAGGCTGCAGGCTTGGAACTTGATACTGGAGCCCGTTTCCAACCTCCCGTTTATTTTCTTTCTCTCCGGCCTATTGCGATTGATCGTCTCAGCGACACTTCTCCGAACGTTTCACGAACCTCGTCAAGTGGAGCAGCGCGCCCACCACCGCTTGTTATGGGAACTGCCGCTGTTGAAACCCTTGCGACAACTCTCACGCCGGGCGATCAACCTTAATCAGTAAGGACCTACTCCGGAGTCGATAGCGCGATTCTTTTCCTCTTGCTTTAGTTTTTCAAACGCTTTGTCAGCATTGCTTCGAACCTGGTCCTGCGTCATCGTCGGCGCAGGTCTCGGCGCTTCGCCAGCACATCCCCCCATCACCAACAGCAGTACCCCTATGCCAGCCACGCTCAACCCATTCTTGAATCCTATCCTCCATGTCGTTTTCTCCGACATACCCATCCTCCTCTTCGTCATGAGAGTCATACAATTTGTACCCATATCTTACCATCTCTTTGTATGAATACCATTCCGCACTCATCTCGTTGACTCATTGAAACCAAGAGGGTATGCTTCGAAATCTATCTCAATCACTAATCCATGAGGCCTCCGATGTCACTGTCCGATCGCTTGACCGAAGACCTCAAGCATGCGATGAAATCACGGGATCAACTTCGCATGGATGTCATCCGTATGGTTAAAGCCGCCGTCCTGAACAAAGAAGTCGAGTTGAAGCGGGACCTTGATGATGCTGAAATGAGCCGCGTGATGACAACTCTCGTCAAACAGCGCCGGGAATCCGTCGAACAATTTGAAAAAGCTCAACGGACGGAACTGGCTGCCAAAGAACGAAAGGAAATTGAAATTATCGAGTCCTACCTGCCCAAACCACTCTCCCCCCAAGAGCTCGAGGCCATTGTCGTAGCGGCCATCGCAGAGACAGGCTCCCGCACCCACAAAGATATGGGAGTTGTCATGAAGACTGTGATGGCCCGCCTCGCCGGGCAGTCCGTTGACGGCAAGCAAATCAGCGACCTGGTCAAAAGCAAGCTCTCCTAATTGTCACTAGAATCGTTTGCTATACTGAATCCTATTCCATGGGTGGCTTTAGTTTCATCTACTCTTAGCCGTTAAGTAGTAGTATGGCGATCCTCATAGTCGATGACTCTCCCGACCAGCATCTCTTACTGCGGTCTATCCTGACAAAGGCCGGTCATGATGAGATCGTCACGGTTGATTCGGCCCGGGCAGCGTTTACAGCCTTAAACCTTGATGGCCCACCAACATCAGTCAAGGTCGACTTGATTCTGATGGATGTCCTCATGCCCGAGATCGATGGCGTGGGAGCTTGCCTTCATATCAAACAGCAGGAGCATCTTCGAGACATTCCAATCATCATGGTGACCGCGAAGAATGACCTCAATAGCCTCAAGGAAGCGTTCTCTGCCGGCGCAATGGATTACATCAATAAACCCGTGAACGGAGTGGAGTTGCTTGCCCGTGTGTCCTCGGCGCTTACCTTGAAGCACGAGATGGATTGCCGCAAGAAACGGGAAGCGGAGCTTAGCCGTAGCAATGAGGAACTCCAACGCGCCCTTCGCGAAGTCAAAGTGCTTCGCGGGCTCATTCCGATCTGTGCCTCCTGCAAGAACATCCGTAATGATGGTGGATTCTGGCAACAACTCGAAGAATATATCGGCGAACATTCCGAAGCGGAGTTTAGCCACGGACTCTGTCAACCCTGCCTCAAAAAGCTTTATCCTGGAGTTTATCAAGACTAGCTGTTACGATTTTAGAATCTTCTCGCCACAAGACTGTGTGAATTTATGAGCATCCTCATCGTCGACGATTCCGCAGATGATCGACTCCTGTTGCAGGCCATTTTGTCGGCTGCCGGCTATGAAAACATTCTGACGGCGGATTCCGCCTCCGCCGCGTTTAAGCATCTCGGCCTGGACGGAGGTAAGCACAGCGGCGGGCAAGTCGATCTGATCCTCATGGATATTTTGATGCCGCAGATGAACGGTATCGAAGCCTGTCGCCAGATCAAAGCCGCCGACCGGTTCCGAGACACTCCGATTATCATGGTCACCGTCAAGACCGATCCGGTCGATCTTCAACTCGCGTTTGCCGCCGGAGCCATGGATTACGTCGCCAAACCGGTCAACAAGGTCGAGCTCCTGACCAGAGTACGGTCGGTGCTCCGGCTTGTCCACGAAATCGATCGCCGCCGCGCACGTGAGCAGGAACTTCTCGAGGTCATGCGCCAACTCCAAGAAGCCAATCAGATGTTGCTCCGTCTCTCCTGCTTGGACGGATTGACGGGTATCACCAACCGACGCCAGTTCGATGACTTTCTGGATCAGGAATGGAGGAGAGGTGCACGCGAGTCGACTCCGGTGTCGCTGATCATGTTTGATATCGACCGATTTAAGACTTATAACGACACCAAGGGCCACACAGCCGGCGATGAATGTCTCAAACAGGTCGCTGCGGCAATTTCGAGCTCCGTGAATCGGCCTGGCGATTTGGTTGCCCGCTACGGCGGAGATGAGTTTGTGACAGTCCTGCCCGGCACAGGCATTGATGGCACGGCACAGGTCGCGGAAAGCCTGCGTCGACGGGTTGAATCCCTAGGCATGAAGCACGCAGATGGGGAACTCGTCACGATCAGCGTCGGATATGCCTGCATGGTCCCGAACAGAAACTCTTCTCCTACCGATCTCATCAGGGCCGCAGATCAGGCCCTCTATCAAGCGAAACAAGAGGGACGCAATCGGACCAAATCGGCCAGTATTCTGTCGCTGGTTCAAGAGTCACACGACGACTAGAGACCGCCCCAACTATTCGCTGGGCATTCACACCCCCATGTCACGCCATCCACGGGTACGACATCAAGAGCGAGTCTCGCAACCATGAGATCTGTTCGCCATTCCCGCACTAAGACCAGACGAACCACTTCCCCTGAACGGAAACCCTCCGAACGAACACTCCCTTTATTCGAGCAGAGTGCGGCCACACGGCTCAAGCAGTATCAAGGCACACTCCGCAAACTGGCGCAAAATAAGGCCTTGAACAGCGGCGACATTTCCCGTGTCTTTTGCGCTATTTCAGAGGCCTGCTGCAGCATGTTGCACGTCAAACGCGCCAGCCTCTGGCTGTTTACTAAAGAGCGCGCTGCCATCGAACTGATCGACGCGTGCACATCCGGACGACACCATTCCAGCCCTTCCTTCGTGTTCCAGCTCTCGGACTGGCCTGCACATCTTCGATCGCTGACGCGCACACATCGCACCATCGCAGTTCACGATGTTTCCAGAAATCCACGTTTCAAGGAACTGGCACCGTGGTACTTGTCCTCCTTCCGTATCAGTGCCATGCTGAGTGCGCCGATCAGGCAGAACGGAAAGCTCGTGGGAGCACTCTGTGCCGAGTCCATCGGCACACCTCGGCGATGGACTCGGCATGAAGAAGACCTTATCAGCCTACTCGCAACCATGACATCCCTTGCCTTAGAAGCGGCAGAACGGCGTGAGGTGGAACAAGCCCTCCGTGTCGCCAAGGAAGCCGCCGAAGTGGCCAACCGCGCCAAGAGTGAATTCTTAGCCAGCATGAGTCATGAGATCCGAACCCCCATGAATGCCATCGTCGGCATGGCCGATCTCCTCTGGGATACTCCGCTCACACCAGACCAACGAAAGTATCTACGGATCTTCCGACGTGCGGGTGGCACACTCTTGAATCTGATCAATGATATTTTGGACCTCTCGAAAGTCGAAGCCGGCCGGTTGGAGTTGGAATCCATCGCATTCGACCTGAATGAAGTCATCGATAAGGCCATCGATATACTGGCGATGCGAGCCAACGAGAAGGAGCTAGAGCTTGCCTGCCATGTGGATCGGAACGTGCCGTGTCAGTTAGTCGGTGACCCAACACGGCTAACGCAGATATTGAT
>JANPKE010000631.1:0-1706 GCA_031425875.1 Nitrospirota bacterium | reverse complement strand
GCACAAATACTCGTTCTGAACGTGGTCGGACCACCCTCCCGTCGAGTGAATGACCCATCCGATCCACCGGCGGCATAACATCACCGCGTCGAACACGGCTAGGTTCAGCAGCACAACAATGCCGACGCTGGCAAGCGTCATGACCGAGTCCACATTGCAACTCAGGTCCCCACGGCAGGGATGAATATATTCTTCGTCCAACACGAAATACCCGATGGCCCACATCGCTCCTGCATAGATGATGAACAACAGAAGCGTACGAGCAATCCCCTGGCTCAGCCGACTGGCTTCTCGATACCGGACCCAGGCCTGGTCCACTTTTATCGAGGCGATGGTGGCAAGGGGATGGTAGACCCGCTGGAGATTCGTCCAGAAGGTCTGAGGGGAAAAGCGGTACCGTCCCGATGTCGCTTCGAACTGAAACTTCTCGCCGATCTGATCACTGCTTTTCTGGAGATCGCGGGCACCCTTCACGAACAATAAGACGGTGAGGACCACCACGAAGAGCCGCAACAGCTCGCTCGGCCAGATGCTGACACCGGCAGTCCACGAAAACGGCTCCCCTTCGTCATGCCCAGCCAGCAACGCGTCGGCGCCCCCGGCCAACACAAACACCGCGAACAGTGCCACGAGGACTACCGCTGCGGTGCTCAGCGTACGCGGGTACCGCACGACGCCCGACCAGAGACGCTGGTTGCTCCAGGCCACCACGACGACGAGCGTAAACCCCACTGCCACTGAGGCTGCCACGGCGGCATTATCAAATCCGACGCCTTGTCTCAGCTGGCCGTATCCATCCGTATAGGCCAGATCGGGGCGCAAAGGATGAATGGTGCGCACCCCTTCCTGCTTCACGATGCTCAAGTCCACCGCCCCATTCCGGCCTACCTCGAATAGTCTAATATCAGGTCCCGCATTGTAGAGACGGTCCTCGGGTGTCAATGCCGCATGGTAGGTGGTCATACAGGGGCCGCCCGGAGCTCCAACTTGCTCCTCACGGCGGCACATGACGTGGCGGACCGCCTGCAACGTGGCGAAATAGGTGGAGGTCTGATAACTGCTGCGGAAGGGCGGGACATCTCGTTGCAGACCGCCATCCAACTGCAACCCGAAGGGAGAAGCGATGACCATGTTGCGTGTCCATTTATACTCGCTCGGGTGCAGATGCCGGGCATCAAGACCGACCGTAAAGAAAATGGCGTGAGGAAAAGCGGGGCGAAGCGCTTTGATGATCAGCAAGGAATCATAGGGATCCGTTCCGAAGATGCCGATGGCTCGAGCCCCCTCTCCCTCGTCATGGATTCGATCCACCAAGGCTCGTACATAATCAACCTGACTTGTCCCTTCCGGACGATCCCGCTGGCCATCCTTGGCATTGTCGGCGCGAGCGGTTTTCCCTTTGTCCTCCCCTGGGACTTCACCATCAAGACCGCTCAGGTAGCTATACCGATGGACGTTGAGGGTCAGGGATTCATAGTCGGCCTGTCGTTGTATCTGTAGATCAACGGCCTGCGGAGTCGAGGAACACCACTTCTTGATCTCCACCGGCACCTTGATACGTTCCAGATCCCTCTCGGACAACATCGCAACCTTTGTGCAGGCGGCGGCCCTGAACTCGATCGGAAGCGCCCTCCCGTAGAACGAATCCCATTCACCGATCAGGATCACGGCATCCCAGCCGAGTCGCACCTGCCGGCGCTCCAGCT
>JANPKE010000630.1:0-5105 GCA_031425875.1 Nitrospirota bacterium | reverse complement strand
CCGCTGTGTGAAAAGGCAGGACTTACTGCCGACATACTGGCCCGA
Organism: Nitrospirota bacterium; assembly: GCA_031425875.1. GTDB lineage: Bacteria > Nitrospirota > Nitrospiria > Nitrospirales > Nitrospiraceae > Nitrospira_D. The sequence goes on along the minus strand of JANPKE010000630.1, from coordinate 5,060 downwards.
GAGTACGAGAGGTTCGTCAAGGAGTCGCGGGGTAATGCCTAACCATTCGTTTCAGCGGACGCGCCCGTTGTGCCTCGGCTCGCTTCGCGCGGTAGCCCTGGTGGGGCGCGCAAGTGAACTCATGATCCGTTTGGCATACTGGAAACCGTCCCACATGGCTGACAAGTTCGAAAAGCGGAAGAAGGAGGTACTAGCACCAATTTTCTTTGAAGCAGGGGCGGCGCTATACGATTGTCAGTCTTTCGAATACGGCATCGCCTATTTGCTCTATCTTTATTCTCGCCTCGGGGCCAGTGGCCTAGATCCTACCCGCTGTGCCGCCATTCTGGACGACGATGAAAAAAAGACCGCCGGCCAACTCATTCAAATGCTTCGAAAACATCTCCGCATTAGCCAAGGGCTTGAGGACGGTCTGATCAAAGCGCTGGAGGCACGCAACCTCTTAATTCATCGCTACTTCATTGAGAACGGCGAACGGATAATCGAAGTTTCGGAGCATGAGATGTTGGTCAAAGAGATAAGAGCTCTTCGTTCAACTGTCCGGCGGAGTCAAAAGCAACTCCATCCCTTTGTGAGAACTTTGGCCAAGGCCATTGACGGGGCACCCTTCGATACGTGGGCTGCGGAGATGAAGGAAAAGTTTCTCCGCGAAACACAGAAGCACTAGAATCAGTACGCTTAACCAGATCATGCAGCGGACCACTTCGAGGCGTGCTCGCGCCCACTACTCCGCGGTCGCTGATGGGCGACGTTGAGGCTGTAGGGCCTGAGAACCGCTTTATGACGGTGCGATCTCGACGCTGAGCTTCCGCACTTGGCCGCCAGCGACCATCTCGGACGGTGGATCTTGCCCTTTCTCAACCAAAACTCTCGGCCCAAATCCAACACCGAACGTCCGATCTGGTTTGAGCTATTCGATGCAAGCCTGAATAGTCCAACGATACTGGCACGTTGCGATGGTTCGACAAGCTCACCACGAACGAGTCTCTGGGACACAACACTAGGGATCGACCTGCAGAACGGAAACTATCGCCGGCACCGTGCTTGTTAGCTCCCTTCCCCTTAATAGCGCTTGACTCTCATACCTAATGCGCCCAGGGTGAAACTATGACGTATTGAGCCACGCCGACCTTCCCATCCTCGCGCGTCACTCTCTCCCTCCCTTGCTCTTGCGCGACCGATTCCCTGGTCTCCGCCGCTTTTGCGCCGAATATTCCTCGAAATACCTGTGTAGACGCCCTGTGTCCAAAAGCCATGGACGCTGGGGTGGCAGAGGTGCGTCCGCACAGGAGTGGAGCTGAGGTCTATCGACCACACTAGTCAACGCAGATATGCAGATAGAAGGAGCAACGCCATGATTACGATCACACCGACGGCAGAAGGCAAGATCCGAGAACTCATGCAGGAAGAGAAAGACACGGTCGGCCTGCGTGTCTATGTGAAGGGCGGTGGCTGCCACGGCTATCAGTACGGCATGGCCTTCGAGTCCGTCATGAGCGAAGACGACACCGTCATCGAGAAAGGTGACGTCAAGGTCATCATGGACTCCCAGAGCGCCCCGTTACTGGCCGGCTGCGAAGTCGATTTTCACGATAGTGTGCAAGGCTCCGGCTTTGAGATCAAGAACCCACAAGCCAAAACCACCTGTGGGTGCGGCAGTTCATTCAGCGCATAACGTCATCACAGGGTGCGCCGGATCACCGGCCACCGCCGTTCGATAGAAAGGGACGAGCCATGGACAGTACAGCCATCATCGGAACCACGAATAAGAAGGGGCAAGTCATCACCGATCCACGCGTGATGATGAACGACGCGCCTCGCACGGCGTCGTTTTTTACCGGTAGCGAAGTCATTAAGGAGGCCGTCAGGCGCGCGAACGTCGATGTGATGGTGGCCTATCCCATCACACCCCAGAGCGAGGCAGCCGCCCTGTGCGGCGAGCTCTTTGCCGAGGGCTATATCGGCGATTATTTCCGTGGGGAAAGTGAATTTGCGGTCATGTCCCAATGCGCCGGCGCCGCCTTTGGCGGGGCCCGTGTCTTCACGACGACCGCCGGACCGGGCACCATGCGGGCCATGGAAAATTTTCCGATGTGGGCCGGATCCCGATTGCCGATCCAATGTATCGTCACCTGCCGGGGCATCAATTCCCCCCTGTCGATCCAACCGGACACGATCGAGATCGCCTACCTTATGAATACTGGCATGCTCGTTTGGCATGCAGAAACCGCGCAGGATTTCTACGACTGGATTCTCAAGGGCTACATGGTATCGGAAGAGCCGGACGTGCATTTGCCCTTGGCCCTCTGTTGCGACGGCTTCTTCGTGACCCATACGAAGGACACGGTCGACCTGACGCCCGTCGACATGTGCCTGCCCCCCTATGATCCCTATCGCTCGCCCGTCCCCTGTATGGATATGGAATGTCCCCCGGTCCGGATGATGCGCGATCCCTTTGTGATGAAAAGCAACTACATCAGCTACGCCACGCACGCGAGCTGGCAACAGGAAGTCTGGGCCGCGGCGGAACGGTCGCGGAAGCATACGATTGCCTGGTTGGATGGCCTGATCGAAACGGAGGACGTCGATGCCGACATCCTCATCGTCTCCTCAGGAACCGCTGTCTCCCAGGGACGGGAAGCCATCCGCCTGCTGGCGGATGAAGGGATTCGAGTTGGACTCGTCAAGATCAAGACCCTGCGCCCCTGGCCGGAAGAAGAACTTCTCGAGGCGACCAAACATGCCTCCCACATCATCGTGCCCGAGTTCAATGTCATCGGATGGATGGCCAAAGAAATCAAAGCCACAATCCCCAACAGCGAACGGGTTGTCGCCGGACCGCGCGTCTGCGGCGGCATGACCTTGCCACCGGAAGTGATCGTCGAGGAAGTCAAAAAGGCGATCGGCATGCGATCCGGCGTGCTGGCAGGACGTGGCGGATGAACCGGACACACGAGCAGAACGACGGCACAGCAGTTGGCTGCGGACGAGATATACCCACACACCGCATTTGCGGATTACAGAGAGAGCGAGGTATCCGATGAGTCTTGATTATGTAAAATTCACCCCGGGATTCGAATCCTTCATGCCGAAAGAATATCGGGACATGGTGGAGCACGGGCCCTTCGGGAAGAAAACGACCGTGTCGCAGATGGGGAGTTTCAAAGAGATCCTTGAAGAGCATCCCATGTGCGCCGGCTGTGCGATGACCCTGTTCATCCGGCTTGCGATTATCGCATTCCCAAATCCAGAAGATACGATTACCGTTGGAACGGCGGGCTGTGGCCGGCTGGCGATTTCACAGGCGGCGATTCCATTCGTGTACGGCAACTATGGTGACCAGAACGGCGTGGCAAGTGGACTGTCACGCGGATTGCGGATTCGTTTCGGCGACAAGCATAAGGATGTCGTCGTGATAGCTGGTGACGGCGGCACCGCCGACATCGGATTCCAGCAAGTTCTCCATTCCTGGTTCCGGAAAGAGCGATTCACGACGATCATGCTGGACAATGAGGTCTACGGGAATACTGGAGGACAGGAAAGCGGCATGACGACCAGAGGGGCGGTGCTCAAGATGGCCCCGCTCGGTAAGAAGTTCGAGAAAATGGACATGGTCGCCATGGCGAAGATCGCCGGCTGCGCCTACATCGCCACCGTCGTGCCGAATAACCCGCGTCGGGTGGAAAGCTGCATCAAAAAGGCCGTGCTGATCGCTCGCGAAGTCGGTCCGACCTATATTCAGGCCTATACGTCTTGCAACATCGAGTATGCGATCCCGACCGACCAGGTGATGGCAGACGCCAAAACCGTCGAGGATGACCGATACAAGTTTGCCGAGTACGTCAGCGAGGATGCCAAGGCCTATCTGGCCGAGCGCTATGGCTACAAGGAGTTCGCCCAGAAGCCGGTGGCGGCAGTCACGGCGGTGTAATCACATGGGTGGAAGATTCCAGAAATGGCCCATACGACCCGCTCGAATCTTCCACCCGTCGGCCGATTCGCCCTGTCGACGATCGAACAGGAGAGGAATTATGATGGACATGCCATCAACTGACACAAGTACGAAACCCCGCTATACACTGAACTATGGCCTACGGCTGGACAAAGGCACGGCGAGCGAACTCGCTCACCCGCGTGTGCCCGTTCTCCTGCCCGATGGCTCGATCGGCAGCATGACGCTGCACGTGATGAACGGCACGGCGGATGAAATCAAGGCGCAGCTCCTCGACAGCATCGACGCGTTCTTCGACATTTACGCTGATGTGTACGCCGACGTGTAAGTCTCAACCGTCCGTACCCGAGGCGTCATTATCGCCACAAGCCTTTCCGGCGCCTCAAGGGGGAGGCCATCGATCATGCAAACACTCGATATCCATCGCCCCGAGATGCCGGACCTTCAGTTCGTCCTCTTCGTGACGGCACTCTGCACGTCTCGTCTCGCTGCAATCAATATTCCCTATGTCCTCCGTGCCACGATTTTCAACCGATGCTGGACGCTCATACATGAAAGCCCTCCGCCCGGCAGACCGGAGGAACGGGTTCTGGACCTCAGCCCCTGGACTGAGCTCACCGTCGAGGCGATGGCAGAGACCATACGCGTGGCGTTTATGGAGGCAGGGATTCAAATCTTGGCCTGGGAACATGCACCCAGCGAGCCGACACGCACCAGCACGCCTGAAGCCAAGCCCCTCATTGAACGACTCGCGCAATTGTATCCTCGGCCACCCGAGGAAACCGACAGCGACCAAACAGCAGACGCGGTCCCGCACTGACAGGCCACGACCCGCAGAATACCTCATACGGTCTACGAACTCTGTGACACACCGTCACACGATGGGTACATCGTGGCAGCGCCTTCATGGAGACTACAATGCAAGCATTCACACGACGGCCATGTAAAGGAATGTAGTTTCGAGACTTAATTGCTTGCAGCATGGTTTCAGTTGATTCGCTATTACCACGCATAGGCTTCCGGTGCGGTGCCACCAGGGCCGGGGAAAATCTCATCCAGCTGCTTCATGGTCTCCTGGCTAAGGACAAGGTCGAGTGCCCGCATGGAG
>JANPKE010000629.1:0-1807 GCA_031425875.1 Nitrospirota bacterium | reverse complement strand
CCATATGGCCTCCAAATCAGATGAATATATAGGAGATATATATCATAGGGGAGAGGAGGCTGTCGATTGGTCGTACACAATGAGGACGGCACGATTCACAGTGCTGTGCGCCGGTCTTGGGGTGGCTCCACATCCCGTCCGGCGTCGGGGTGTTGGGTTTTGTCAGCATGCTGATGAACATCTCCTCGGAAATGATTCATAGCTTGCTGCCGTTGTTCATGGTCACAACCCTTGGCGCAAGTACCATCGCCGTCGGCATTGTCGAAGGATTAGCCGAATCTCTGGCTCTGATCGTGAAAGTATTTTCCGGGACGCTGAGCGACTACCTAGGAAAGCGTAAGGGCTAGCCGTATTTGGATACGCCTTGAGCGCACTGACCAAACCCCTTTTTGCGCTTGCCTCAGGGGTCGGGATGGTATTAACCGCACGATTATTGGATCGAGTCGGGAAGGGTGTGCGTCGTGTAGGCGGGAGAGCGACGATGGAACTGGGTGGTCCAGGGTCGGTGTAGCCCCGTTGCCGCGCACCGCAACGTGCCAGCACCGTAAATGGCGGGACAGCCCGCCACGTAAATCACCATGTCCCCGGCGTCCATGATCTGTCCCTGCGCGTCTTTCTCCGGTCCCGGCATGAGATGGGGAACAGGAGCCAAAAGCCCAATGAAAGCGATGGTGAGATATCTGGCGATAGGAGTGGCAGGTCCTAGCTGGTAGGCGAGATCAAGTCGTGCTCCGCTCGTTCGGCTCTTTGAATCTGACCCTTTCGACAAGTACGTCGAACGTCTGCTCCAAGAGCGCGGCCAACTTCCGAAACCCACCATTAGCATCGATACAGACTACCTGCAGAAGCGGGGATTGATTTAATCGCTGCGAATGGGTAGCGCTTCTGGTTGCTACCATGCTCAGCCGTATCTCTCCTTGTACATCTCATCTGAGCAATAGAGGCTGCTTGACCTATGCCGCATAGCGGAATAGACTAACGCCCAATGATACGGTCATTCCGGTCAAAGGCGACCGAGTCCTTGTTCGCCGATGAAGAGGTGCCGCGCTTTCGCGCATTTGAGAGGATTGCCAGACGAAAGCTGTTGCTGCTCCATCGGGCGAAATCGCTGGATGATCTGCGCGTTCCACCAGGGAACCGCTTAGAAGCTTTGCGTGGAAATCGGAAGGGGCAATACAGCATTCGAATTAACGATCAGTGGAGAATTTGTTTTCTGTGGGTTCAGGGCGATGCCCGTGATGTTGAGATTGTGGACTATCATTGAGGTGCAATATGGCGCGCAAACGGTTGCTGGAGCCGATACATCCGGGAGAAATTTTGTACGAAGAGTTCATGAAGCCGATGGATATCAGCATCAACCGGCTTGCCCGCGAGATCCATGTGTCGCCAGGCAGGATTAGCGCGATCGTCAATGGGAAACGCGCCATCACAGCTGATACGGCGCTTCGACTCAGCCGGTATTTGGGAACGTCGTCGGATCTCTGGATCGGACTCCAGGGGGAGTTTGACCTGCGAGTTGCCAAGCGTGCGGTTGGGCCAGAAATCGAGAGGCATATTCAGCGGCATGTTGCCTGAGGGCACATGTCCAAAAGTGACGACGTTGGGCCTCAAGCAGGTGAATGATCCCGTCAATCTCGAATCCGATCTCATCGGCAAGTATGTCGAGCGGTTGCTCAAAGAGCGCGGCCAACTTGCGAAACTCACCATCAGCACCGATACAGACTATCTGCAGAAACGCGGGCTGATTTGATTTGTAGCGGTCAGCCATCAGCTATCGGCGCTCAGCCTAGTTGGGGGGAAACGCTGC
>JANPKE010000628.1:0-9866 GCA_031425875.1 Nitrospirota bacterium | reverse complement strand
CGCAATGCGCGCGGCGATGTCCTCTTTCATATGTGGCAATCGATCGAGATAGCCGTCCATTCCATGACAGTAGGAGCAGGAGCCGTTGCCGTTGAAGATGTCCCGGCCTCGTTCAACATTAGCCTTGCGCTTCACACCCGGTTGTGAGACAGACGACTCGGCCCAGACATTTCGGTCGAAGCCCGGTGCAAATACTATCCCCAGCCAGCCCACAAGGAGAATCAGGCTAAGGCTAAGGTTCAGAGGCAACGCTAGAGATCTTCCCTTGGCCTTGACCTCAGCCTGTCCCACGCAGCGACCGTGCTCCTCCATTCGACCTCCCTCAGTGCTGTCCGCAACAGGTATTGTAGCGATCTTCCGGAATAGTATTCATGTTGCTGAAGATCGTTGCGCGTTCTTCCGCACTGGTCACATTATCGATTGCGGGATAGAGCGCCCGTTCTTCTTTTCGATTATGAGAGCCCAAGAGAGTTAACAATGCCTGTTCGTCCTGGTCGGTCTCGAGATTGTTCCCTTCCACCTTTTTGTGAATCGCGTCAAGCAGCTGTTTGATCTGGCTATGCTCATGTCGCATCATGGGCGTCGGCCCGTCCTCGACCATGCCGGTTTTCTCTTCCCAGATTGGAAAGAGCAACTCCTCTTCCCACACAATATGCCGCTGGAGGCCAAGCTTGAATTCCTTGAAGGCTTCCTTGGCCTTGGCAAAGTCCGACCGTTTCGACATTTGAAAGGTCTTGAACAATTCATCCAGCCGATCGTGATCCTCTTCATAAAACGCCGTAATTGTCTTCTGCTCACTCAATTGGATCCTCCCATGATTTATCAATTGTCCCTGACTTTGTACTCCAGATGACAGGCCACACAAGCCTTCAAAACATTATTGAACGACGGCAGGATCTGCTTCAAGTCCTTGGTGGGAATAATTCGCGCCAACTCTTCCGCCGCCTGATGATGGGCCATGGCCAGATCATGGTAGGCGGCAGGAAACTTCTCCGGCTCCTGGTGGGCCATAGCCTGCCGATGTTGAAAGAAGCCCACATGCGGGGGGAGCTCTTGGACGCTACGCTCTCGGCGCCAACATGATGACGGCCATGCCCAGAATGGCGATGGCTGATCCAGCAAGGTCCCAGGCTGTCGGACGCACGCCGTCGATAAGCCAGAGCCACGCAATAGCCATCGCGACGTACACGCCACCGTAAGCGGCGTAGACTCTCCCGGCCGCAAGAGGGTGCAGTGTGAGCAGCCAGACGAACAGCGCCAAAGAAACGGCCGCGGGCAAGAGCACCCACACGGGTGCGCGATGGGTCAGCCAGAGCAGGGGAAGATAGCAGCCTAAAATCTCAGCGATAGCCGTGGCGGCAAACAAGGCCGTCGTGGCTCCCAAGGTCATGAAGTTCTCCTGCAATCTTGATCAACCTGGACTGGCGGGCATGGGACGCTGCCGTAGGAACAGAAGACACAGCAGTCGCCGGGCTTCGGTCGTAAAACAACCTGACATGATCCGCATTGAAAGAAGACCACACAGGCATCGGTCGGCATTGTTTCCTCGGTCTGCGCCCCACAGTTCGGGCAGGTCACGACTGACTGCGTGAGGATCTCCATCATAAACCCATCCGATCTCTCAATCGATACATCCGGGAGCAACGACGTGTGACCGGACTGGATGGCCACCTGTGCTTGTGAATCGAGGTTATTCTTTGCATTCACGTCCGTGTTTCAACAAGGGTTTTCACCGGAACCAGAGGTCATGCCAGTGGCAAAGACCACCTCGAATCGTCGTACCAGCACTGACAACGTCACGTCAGAGAAGGCCTAGTCGCGCCAGCGAGATCCAGCGCATCCTGCGGCTCGACGAGATTGAGCAACCGTTCTATTCCCACAGGCTCTTCGGTTTGCATCGGCACAAGCGCGACACGTGTGGCGTATTGGGTACACACCGTTTCAATCTGCGCCAGCTCAAACGCTGCCCGCTGCTTCAATAACGGTGAGGACGTGACCGTTGCAGACAGGCTGTTATTGATGAGCCAGGCCCATGGTTCAATGCCGGCGCGGCGCAGCTCGTCCTGCAATTGGGCAGCTTCCAGCACCGGCGTCGTTTCCGCCAAGGTCACAATCATCACCTTCGTGCGTTCAGGATCCTGTAACCGCATCATGGTGGTCGTGTGGTGCAGCAGTGGATCAATATGGCGGGCCGCTTCGCGGTGATAGGCGCCTGTGGCATCGAGGAGTAACAAGGTGTGCCCGGTCGGCGCCGTATCCATCACCACGAATTTCTTCCCCGCCTCGCGAATGATGCGTGAGAATGCCTGGAACACCGCGATTTCTTCGGTACAGGGCGATCGCAAATCCTCTTCCAGCATGGCACGGCCTTGAACTTCGAGATCCTTGCCCTTGGTATCGAGGACATGTTGCCGGTACCGAGCGATCTCGGCCTGCGGGTCGATTCGGCTCACGTCCAGATTGTCCAAGGATCCCGACAGCGTGTCAGTCAGATGGGCGGCAGGATCGGATGTGGTCAAATGCACGGAAAGCCCGTGCTTGGCCAGTGCCACCGCGACTGCGGCGGCGAGCGTGGTTTTTCCAACACCGCCCTTGTCCATCATCATGACGAGGCCGTGGCCAGTCTTGGCGATCTCGTCAACCAGCCCCGACAATCGTGGAAGATCGACCGAGTCGGCGATCATACCAGCAGGTAGAGGCGCAGCTTCGTCTCCCTCAGAGAAAAGACTGCTCAGCGCCTCAACCCCAACGAGGTTGGCGGCCTTGAGCGGCAGATAATCGATGGGGAGATCTCGCAGCACTGAAGGCATCGCGAGGATCGCCTCTTGCTCATGCCGATAGATCGCGGCGGCCAGTGTGTCATGCCGCGCTTCGCGTTCCGGCAGGACCCCGTTGATGGCGAGATACTGCCTGGACAGGCCGATGGCGGCCAGTTCCTGGTGCGTGCGCGCGACCTCGTCCAGCGTGCTTTTCTGCGCACGGGACACAGGATCAAACGGGTCCGGTTCGGATCAGAGAGCGCCGTGACCGCGTCCACATACCGTTGCCGTTGCTTGTCCAGCCCCGACAGCGGGCCAAGACAGGATGCCCCCCCCGGGTTCGCTTCAATGAAACTGCTCCATGCGCCCGGTAGTTGGAGCAGACGGATGGTATGGCCGGTCGGTGCTGTGTCGAAGATGATGTGGTCGTAGGCGGCAATCAGGGCCGCATCGGTCAGCAGGGCAGTAAATTCGTCGAAGGCAGCAATCTCCGTCGTGCAGGCTCCGGAAAGCTGCTCCTCAATGCTCCTCACCACGGAATCCGGAAGCTGTCCGCGTACCGGCCCAACGATGCGCTCCCGATACTGCTGTGCGGCCAGTTGCGGATCGATTTCCAGGGCAGAGAGCCCGACGACGTTGGTAATCTCGGTGATGCTGTTGCCGATGGTCTGACTGAATACCTGGCCAACATTAGACGCCGGATCGGTACTGACCAGGAGAACCTTCCTGCCCTGTCGAGCCAGATAAATTGCGGTGGCACAAGAGAGCGATGTTTTCCCCACGCCACCCTTGCCGGTAAAAAACAGGAAGGCGGGGACATGGTCTAGAAACCGCATGATGCACTCCTTTGACAGGATAAACTCATCAGCAGGAGCCTCCACCGCAGCAGCTGCCTGCCGCCTTGTTCACGGTTGGTACAGCAGCTACGCCGGCCCAGCGCGTTAACTCAGCCCGGTTGGGATACCACCCGGCCATGGCCACTTCGCCATCCACCAGAATCAGCGGGAGCGATTCCTCCCCCGAACGCTGTAAAAAGCCTTTGACCGTCGTGTTGTTCGCGAACTGCAACGGTTGTTGCCCCAGGTTAAACCGTTCGATCATGACGCCTTGCTGCTTCGCCCACTCGACGTCGGCGGCAAAGGTTACCAACCCCTGATCCACATCGACTCCGCACACACCCGTACTGCAGCACATCGCCCCGTCGTACACCTCAATCTTCGTCATGTTGAACCTCCAGGTAATCGTGAAACACGAGTGAACAGAAATGCCTAGTACGACAGCTGTGCAATGCGGTCGAGCTCAATCGTGAGCTGCTCACGATCATGCTTGAACCGGTCGAGCGGCAATTTCAAGAATGCTTCGATGCGGACGCGCAAAATGCGATAGGCCTGCTCGAACTTCGCGTCAATTTCAGCGTCGCTTCCGGTCGCTTTGGCCGGATCTTCCACACCCCAATGGGCACGCAACACCGGACCAAGATAGGCCGGACAGGTTTCCCCGGCTGCATTCCCACACACCGTGATGACGATATCGGGAATGGCCGGAAGGCTAGTCCACGACTTGCTGTATAAGCCCTCGGTCGAAATGCCTTCGCGCTGCAGGAGTGCCAGGGAGCGTGGATGGATCGTTCCGGTCGGATGACTCCCCGCACTCATGGCACGCCATTCTGGGCCTGCCAGAGCGTTGAAGATGGCCTCCGCTAATATCGAGCGGCAGGAGTTGCCGGCACACAGAAATAAGACGGAGCGTGTCATGCGGAGCCCTCCGCTGGGAACCAATCACGAGTCCGATTGCACACCGCGCAGACGGACAGCATGACCGGGACTTCCACCAACACCCCTACGACTGTGACCAGCGCCGCTCCTGACTCAGGTCCGAACAGCGCGATGGCCGTGGCCACTGCGAGCTCAAAGAAGTTACTTGCCCCAATGAGCGCCCCTGGTGCGGCCACTGAGTAGGGCACGTTCAGCCATTTCATCAGGCCATACGTCAGTGACGAATTGAAATAGACCTGAACAAGAATCGGGACAGCGATCAAGAGCACATGAAACGTCTTCCCCAGAATATTCTCGGCCTGAAAGGCAAAGATCAGCACGAGCGTGGCGAGAAGCGCCACGATGGTGACGGGCGCAAATCGCGGGAGCACACTCTGTTCAAACCACGTTTTACCGTGTCGGTGAATGAGCCAGCGCCGAAGCAGGACCCCAAGACTCAAGGGAATCACAATAAAGGCCATCACCGAGTACAGCAACACTTCGAATGGGACGTTCAATGATGACGCGCCGCTGACGAGGAACCCCACCAGTGGAGCAAAGAGCACCAGCATGATGAGATCGTTCACGGACACCTGGACCAGGGTATAGGCCGGATCGCCATCCGTGAGGTAAATCCAGACGAACACCATGGCGGTACAGGGCGCGGCGGCGAGGATAATGGCCCCGGCAATGTATTGATCCGCGTCCCCTGGAGTGATCCAGGCTGAGAACACATACCGGAAAAAGAGCCACGCCAAGAAGGCCATGGAAAAGGGCTTCACGACCCAGTTGACGAACAACGTCACAAGCAAGCCTCGTGGCCGCTTCCCTACATCACGCACCGCCGCAAAATCGACCTTCATCATCATCGGGATGATCATCAGCCAAATCAGGATGGCGATAGGGACATTGACATGACTCCCTTGGCCAAATTCGAGGCTTCTGAGCACCTGCATGCTCTCCGGCGCCCACTGTCCCAACAGAATTCCCGCCACCATACAGAGTCCCACCCAGACAGTGAGAAAGCGTTCGAAGACATTGAGCCGTTTTTCACTCGGCTCTGCACATAGCTCAGGATGTATGGCAATATCCATCATCCGACCTCCCCTGACCGTATTCGATCTCTCATTGGGTATCCCCTTTACTGATCAACAAAAGTTGATTGCTCAGCGCTAAAAAAATTACACACACCGGGATGAGGTGCCGACTTGTGGGCGTGAGCCTCGTAACGACTCGACGACCGCCTCCAACTCCTCCAGGGTTTCTTGATCGAGGGAATAGTAGATCCACCGGCCCTCGGGACGATCAGTGATGAGTCCTGCGTCCTTGAGGACTTTCAAATGAAAGGACAACCGCGACTGAGCGGTCTTCATCACGTCGGTGAGGTCGCATACGCATTGCTCACCGTCCTTCAGACGCTCCAGGATCTCTAGCCGCGTGGAGTCTGATAGCGCGTGGAAGAGACTCACGCCTTTGTCTCGTCGCTTGATAGTGGTGGTTGCCATATGACACTCATATAGCAATAATTATTGATATGTCAAGAGCAGAGGCGATGGATGTATAAACTATTGTCAGCACAAGCTCGCTGGCAGCTTCAGCAGATGTCCCAGGAAGCCGCGCGCCGGCGCCAACAACTCCTGGTCAAAATTGAGGGGGCATTGTGCCGCATTGAATCATGGCGCTTCGGCCTGTGCTTTCTGTGCGGAATAGAGATCGACCTTCGCCGCCTGAGCGCGGACCCCACGATCACGCGATGCCGTGATTGCGTTGAGGATGCATAATGATTGGGGATCGCGCTGGATGGGAACCCGTTAGGAGCAGAGACCCAATGCCGCCTCGAGCGCCTGGAGATGTGCTTGAACCTGCCTCTGTAGTGGCGACCGGCCTGCCTCCAGGGTCAAGGACCAAGGGATCCCATGGGCCAAGCCGTACAACGCCATGGGCTGCCTCGTGCGAGTCCCTGGTTCACCACACCTCGCGATGACTCCGCCATCGGCTGACTTCCCATCAATCATCACATCATGATTCACGGACATTACCGATCCGTGTCGTGTTCCGGGTATCGAGCTTGAAGCATTCGGAGCGCATCATTTAAATGCCCTACCATTAATCGGACTCCCATAATCGTAGGAAACGCCTCATCCAGAATGTGCTTCTGGCTGATGTGCCCAGTAATACATCCTGCACAACTGCGCATACTTCAAAGACAGACCGTATCAGACACAGCTGCGGACCCATCGCACGATGTCTTGCAGACCCAGGGCCCCCGGCTGCCGCGCCACCTCACGCCCATGGCGAAAGATGATCATGGTCGGAATGCTGGCAATCCCAAACCGAGCCGCCAGCGTTGGCTCGTCCTCGGTATTCACCTTGCCCAGGCGAGCTAACGGCTCCAGCGCCTTCGCCGCCTGCTCAAAGGCAGGTGCCATCATCCGGCAGGGACCGCACCATGGTGCCCAGAAATCTACGACCAACGGGATATCGCTTCGGGTGGCGTGCCCATCGAAATCCGACGCAATCAGTGCGATCGGATGTCCGGTGAACAGCGGCGCATGGCACTGGCCGCACTTGGGACCTTCGCTCAGACGGGTTCCGGGCACGCGATTGACGCTCCGGCAATGGGGACAGACGATGTGCAACGGCTCACTCATCCGCATCCAGCCCCTCCCGCTTCAGACGATCACGCAGCCGCTCGATCTCGGCCAGCAGATCAAGCATCACTGCGGCCGCATCGAGACTAGCTTCAAAATCCCGTTGCAGGCGGGCCACTCGGCGGGCACAGGTAAGATCCGCCGCGCGGAATCGCCAGCACGAGAAATCTGTACCTTGCGGCTCCAGCACCCCCACGGCCACCAATTCGATGATCCACTTCGCCTCCGCGCCACAGGCTCTCGCCAACTCTTCGAGTGCCAGCACACCCTCATCACCGATTACGCTTCCTGTTAGAAGGTCTTGCTCCCTATCCATAGTTAGACCCCCAGTGCTTTGCGCGGATTGAAGGCCAGCTCCCGCGCCATGGTGTGATAGATCTGTTGTGCCTGCTCCGTGTCCGCTTTCGGAAGGACCACGTCCAGGACAAGATAGAGATCGCCGGCCGGTTCGCCGGGAATTCCACGGCCTTTGAGCCGAAGTTTCTGCCCGCTCTGCGAGCCTGTCGGAATCTTGACCTCGACCACGCCGGTCGGCGTCGGCGCTTTGATCGTCGCGCCCAGCGCCGCCTCCCACGGAGCAAGCGGCAGGGTCAGCGAGAGATCATGACCCTCCACACGGTATAACGCATGGGGGTCGAAATGAACTTCCAGATACAGATCACCCCCGGGCGCTCCACCCGCCCCTGGTGCACCCTGGCCGGCCAGACGGATCAGCTGGCCGTCGCGAATGCCTTTGGGAATCCGGACGTTGAGCGTGTGTTCGCGCAGCGCCACGCGGCCCTGTGCATCCAGTTGCGGCGCGCGCAGCGTGATGGTACGGGTCGCCCCCTGAAACGCGTCTTCGAGCGGGATGACGATCTTCGCATGATGATCCTCGCCGCGAGCCCGGCTCGCATCGGCCTGACGGGCAAAATTGCCGAAGAGGCTGGAAAAGAAGTCGCTGAAGTCGGGGGCTTCCCCCCTCGACGCTCTGCCCTGGGTGAACTCGAACCCGGCCCCCCAGTCGGGCGGCGGCGTGAATTCCTGCCCCTCCCGCCAGCGATTGCCGAGTTGGTCATAAGCGGCGCGCTTCTCCGTGTCCTGGAGCACTTCGTAGGCTTCGCCGATTTCCTTAAAACGCGCTTCCGCTTGAGGCTCTTTGCTTACATCTGGATGATATTTTCGCGCCAACTTGCGGTAGGCGCTTTTGATGTCGGCGGCGGTCGCCGTGCGGTCAATCTCGAGAAGCTTGTAGTAATCCTTAAATTCCATCTCGCGTCGTCTCCGGCTGTTCACTCGGCCGCATCGGGAACTCCCGGCTGTTCGTTACGCTCCTGATGAATGATCTGGGCACGACCTTCGCAAGACGATCCTACCTAGCGATGTCTCGTCTCCGCTGGTTAGACGTACACATGCGGGAACCGGCGCATAGCCCTTCTGCACCTTGGACAGACAAAGCCTCTGATTGGTAGCCTTCAGGACGCGCCGCCCTCTCCACGCTCAACCAGAAACGCAAACAACTCGCTTGCTTATTTCCTCAACGCCGCCTGGGTCTCCTCCGCCTGTTCGCAAGGCATGCACATGGCGGCCGCCGGGACCGCCTCCAGCCTGGACTGCGGGATGGCCATTCTGCATTGCTCACATCGACCGTACTGTTCAGACCCCAGCTTGAAGAGCGCTCGGTCGATCGCCTCGATCTCGGCCTTCGCTCGCCCGTCCAGGCGATCGAGCAACCGAACCATAGTCTCCTCCTGCCCCCGCTCCTCCACTTCGCTTTCGATATCGCTTTGGAGCCAGCGCAGATCCTCTTCCGTCTTGGCCACTTCCCGAAACAACTCACGCCGTTGGGTAATCAGCTTCTTTCGAATATCGTCGACTCGTAGCATTGCTCTACCCCTCCTCACGATGGCCGTGTCAGCTACAACATTTATCCATCTTCTCTTTCATAGCTTCTTTCCCTGCCGTGACTGCAGCTTCAACATCCGCGCGTTTCTCCGCCACGAAGTGCTTACCACGCTCAATGACCTCATCAAGAGCGGCGCGCGCCTCCTTGGCTTTCTCGATGATCTCTTCTTCTGTCCTTCGAGCCTGGCTCTTTAATTCACGGCGCGTTTCCTCGCCCGCCTTCGGAGCGAGAAGAATACCGGCAATCATTCCTCCAATTGCGCCGCCGAGAAATGCGAGGACAACGGTTTCCGGTGAACACTTGGCGTCCTGATTTGGCATGACGAATCCTCCGTAGATTAGGAACGTTCTGTTCGTTGAGAGAGCCAAGTCCGTGCCACGGAAGTTACAAGTGTGGCGGGAATTGTTGTGATATGACAAGAGCTTGCTGAACGATTTGAATGGGAGACCTCTCGCCTGTGGCGTTCTAGGTCTCACCATGAAATACCTCTGTCGCAGAATGCGACAGGGATCCATGAGTCGCAGTGAAGCGGAGCTAGCCGAGTGGGTTGAACGGAGCCAACGTACGGATGTAGCTCAAGACGTCCCACATTTGCTGATTAGAGAGCCGATCCGCCCAGCCGTGCATTGGACTGAAGAGGACTCCCTGTTTGACTGCAAGATACAGTTCCATGTCGGTCTTTGTGCGTGACCTCGCCGCACGAAAATTAGCGGGCGGGACGATCAACTCCTTGATCTCAGGTCCCAACCCATCACCGGTCGTTCCGTGACAACCAACACAGTATTGTTGGAAAATTCTCTCCCCGTTCTTTGGACTG
>JANPKE010000627.1:0-8777 GCA_031425875.1 Nitrospirota bacterium | reverse complement strand
TCGACGGAGAGCTGTTGTCGCTGCCACAAGAAGTACTCGCGATCGGATGTGAAGTGCCTGAGCCCCCACCACGCAAGATGCTCGCGAATTGATTGCCGCAGTGGGTTATGCGTCATGAGCTACGCCTGCTTAAAACGGTTCACAGCAAGGCCGCAAGGAGTGAGCACCACAAGGTGTACGTGGTGCGGGTCCGTGACGTGGTTCGAACGACTGAGAAGAAAGCTGGGAAGTGTTTTGAGCAGGCATCTACGGCCGTTTGAGCATAATGGCGTCAAAGTACGCTTCCGGCACCGGATGGGGAAGCCGAAGCTGCCCCGACCCGAAGGCCACATACTTCTCGCAAGTCAGCTGTTCCAAACCGATTGGACCCTTCGCGTGCAGTTTCCCCACGCTCAGCCCCACGTCGCTCCCCATTCCGAAGCTATCGCCGGCATGAATCCTGGTTGATGCATTCACCAGCACCGCACTGGCATCAACTTCTCTGGTGAATCGCATGGCCGACTCATAGCGTGTGGTGGCGATTCCGGCGGTGAGACAGGGACCATGCGTCTTAATATGGGTCAATGCTTCATCGAGGTCTTCGACCATTTTTACAGCCAGGGTCGGACCGGCGAACTGCGTATGCCAATCCGCCTCTGTCGCTGGGATGATCGCGGTATGTCCCGTCATCGCCATTTGCCCCATGAGTGCGACCGTCTTTGGGCAGGCATGCACTTCCACCTTGAACTGGTCCAGCAGGCGGTTGATCAACGGAGGCAGGAACTGCCTAGCCACAATCTGCTGCACCAGCAAGGTATCCAGCGAATTGGAGGCTCCCGCCTGCTGCACCTTCGAGTTGATCACCAGGTTTTGCGCGACTGAAATATCGGGGGTTTCATCGATGTACAACTGCGTGAGGCCTCCATCATCGCACAGCACCGGGACCTTGGCTTGCTCCGCAACCGTCTTGCGCAACCCGGCTCCGCCACGCACAATGAGCGCATCGAGGATTTTTCCTGATCGAATCAGGTCGAGCGCAACTTCTTTCTCTTGGCGATCGATGAGCACCCAGGACCCATGGGGTATGCCGTGCTCCGTTGCCGCCTCACGAAATCGTGCATGAATCGCCTGATGCGTCAGCTTCCATTCCGGAGCCCCACGAAAGATACAGAGATTGCCAGACTTCAGACAAAGTGCAATCGATTCCACGGTGACGAGCGGACTCCGTTCGGAGATCACGCCGACCACTCCGATCGGCACCCTCACCCTGGAGACTTGTAACCCATCCGGACGTTCCCGTCGCGACGTCACGGCGCCGATGGGGTCCGGCAGATCGGCGATGCAATGCAGTCTCTCAACAATCTCTTTCATCTGGTCGATCGTCAAACGGACACGAGCCACAGCAACCTTCATCCGATCTTTCATGTCCGCATTCTCAAAGGACTTTCCCACAGCCTCGACATCTTTGGCATTCTCCGCGAGAATCGCGTCTTGATCCGCAGCCACTCGATCGGCCACCGCATGCAGCACCCTTGCCTTCACGGGACTAAGAAGCAACGCCAGGTCGACCGATACTTTCCGGCAATCTTTCAATAACTTATCAAGGTATAACTTGACCGGAACCTCAGTTGACATAGGGGCCTTTTTTCACGAGATACAGCTTCCAATGAGTCATTGCAATCACTCTATCTCCCTGAGACAATGCACATATACTTGGGCTTTTAGGGCCTCGGACTATACCACGCGTTTTTTTCATGAGTAAATGACCTGAACGCCTCACGTTTTTCACTGCTACAATTACACCGTAGGATGGCGAATGAGAAGGTGGCATACTGCCTCGCGTTGGCGCAAGAGAAAGGAACAGCGATGCGCTCACTAGTTCAAGTGACGGGACATGGTTTCAAGATGGCTCTCTGTGTGTGTTTAACGGCATTACTGGGAGCCTGTGCTCAGATGAAACCGGTAAGCCCGCTAGGTCCCCCCACACAAGCCACGCCCGAACAAGTGACCGAACGAGAACGGGAGAATCAACCGCCCAAGGTCGTACAAGCCCGTCCCAACGGCAGCAGTCCTCAACAATGCCTGGTCAATTTCGACGATGAAAGCGCGCTGGAACATATCTATTCCCAGGCGAGATCAACCTTGGCATACAGGACGAGCCGAATCGGATTCGGCCCCTTGCAGACATGTGACCCATCGAAACATAGCGACTGCTGGACCTATCGCCAGCGCTGTTCCAAGCATGACATCAACGTCGACACGATCGGCCTCACGCATTTCCACTTGAGCATGGAAACGGGGATCGAATGCTACACCCTTCCAGATCCTGGCGACGGCCTCGGCCGTGGATTCGGCAAACTTGTGGACTTTAGATGCACAGAGGTTGATTGGGCGAAAACTCCCCGCGTCCTGTCTTCGCATGATCAGAATCAGTGGGTCAAAGTTTGGGTGAGCAATCCTGAGACTCGTGCACCAACCTATTTCGACATGGAATCGATTTCGGTACTGCCGGATACTTCAATTCAACTCTGGTTCAAGAAACGCGATGGAACCTGGTGGTTCTGGCCGGAACTCAAGGCTGGCAACACCTGGAACATCCGTGAGCATACGCGCGATGTATCGGAGGTTCGGATCCGAGGAACCAAGTCGGGACGGGCCGGTTCCTATGTGATCGGCTCGGTAATCATTCGAGACTAGACTGCAACATCGGAAACAAGCGCTACAGATATCATAATGTACGGTGCGAACGCTCCGTCATCGAAGATACGGTAGCTGCCGACCGACGCTTTTCCTCGCGGGCCAGCACGGTAGCCAGCCAAGCCCAGGCAATCATGAGTGGCACACACGCCAACGCAATGTGAGCCGTGGTGGCACCCAGGGCTCTGACTCCTGTGACCAGCCACCCCGTCGAGGCATCGCCGCCGCGTGAGATAGCCGTGTCGATGAAATTCTTCGCTTTATATTTCTCTTCTCGGCTGACAACGGTAAAGAGAACCTCGCGCGCAGGCTTCGATAACGCATACTCCCCCACCCGACGCAACACAGAAAAGACGACGTAGACCGCGAGAGTCGGCCACAGCGCGATACCGAGAAACCCTATCAAGCTGATCACCGGAAGAAACAGTAAGGGCGCGACCAGCCCAAACCGGCTGATAACGCGTTTGGTCACGAATATCTGGGTCAACCACGTCAAGAGCCCCGTCGTAAAATCCAACGAGGAGAAGAGGCGTGTCCGGGCTTCGGGCTGATCCAAATATTCCGAGACCAGGCGCGTCTGTTCAAGATACAGAAACGTCGCGGTCACGGTCAAAAAAGCCAAATAGCCGCAAATCCCAAGTAAATAGGGTGACGACATCGTCAGGCGAATACCCGCCAGGAAACTTCCGCGAAGGGGATCACCCGGTCGTGACTGATGGTGAGCAGACTGTTCGCGCCCCCATCGGTCGAGTCGGTAGACACATCCGAGACACAGCGTGAGAAATAGCATCGAGGCCAGCATGAGCACCGAAACGGGAACGACAAATGTCAGGCCTGTCGTGATCAGCGGCCCCACCAACGCGCCGCTGCTCCCTCCGGCCGCAATGACACCGAACAGTCGTGCCCCCTGCTCCGGTGTAAACAGATCGGCCATAAAACTCCAGAAGACCGACACAATGAAGAGATTCATCACCGACAACCAGACAAAAAAACTGCGAGCCACCCACTCGGGATACAGATGACTCATCATCAGCGCATAGAAGGCCAACAGATTCACAATGAAGAACGCATAGACGGTCAGCAGCAGCCGGTAGCGGGAGCATCGCGCCGAGAGCCACCCGAACAGTGGCGTGGCCGCGAGCATGGTGAGGAATGTCGCCGTCATCATCCAAGGAAGATGCTTCAATCCTCCTTCGATGGCCATTTCGTCGCGCACCGGACGGAGAATCGAGTACCCGCACAAGAGACAGAAAAAATAGACGAAGGCCCAAACCAACGGGACGAATTCTTCCCGTTTCACACCGAGGGAGTGAGCCCATCGAGTCAGTCGTGTGTGATCCAATCCGACCATAGACCCGCAGTGTAGCAGGTGTGCCTTCGCCTGCAAGTGGCAGATCTGTTAGAATGCCCGGACCGTACGGAATTTTTGGGAGGCCGAACAGGATGATCGATCTTCGTAGCGACACGGTGACCAAGCCAACGGACGAGATGCGAAAAGCCATGGCGCGCGCCGACGTCGGCGATGACGTGTATGGCGAAGACCCGACCGTCAATCGCCTTCAAGACCTGGCGGCGGCCATGCTCGGCAAGCGGTTCGCACTCTTCGTCCCCTCCGGCACCATGGCCAATCAACTGGCGATCCGGTCACACACGCAACCGGGGCAGGAAATTATCGTCGAGAGCAAGAGTCATGTCGTTCGCTATGAACAGGGCGCAGCTGGGGCACTGGCCGGCGTGCAACTTCATTGGGTGACTGGCGAACGGGGGATCATGACTGCCGAGCAGGTGGAAGCCGCCATCAGACCGAACGACGCGCACAGCATTCCGACAGCCTTGATCTGCATTGAAAACACGCACAATGCCGGAGGCGGCACGATTTATCCGCTCTCTACGATCGAAAAGATCAGAGCCCTTGCCGTAAGACAGGGGATCCCCATGCACCTCGACGGAGCCAGGCTCTTCAATGCCGTGGCCGCCACCACCCTGCCGCCGACGGTGTACGCCCAACACTTCGAAACCGTCTCCCTCTGTCTCTCGAAGGGATTGGGAGCCCCAGTTGGATCGCTGCTGATCTCCAATGACCAGCGACTCATGGATCGCGCACGCCGCTTTCGCCGAATGTATGGAGGCGCGATGCGCCAAGCGGGCATCCTGGCCGCCGCCGGCATCTATGCGCTAGAGCGGCATGTCGCTCGGCTCAAGACCGACCATGAGCATGCAAAAAAACTGGCTCGCCAACTCCATCACCTTTCCGCAATCCAGATTGCGCCGCAGCACGTCGAAACGAATATTGTCATCTTCGACATCGTCGACGAGCATCGTTCTCCGGCCGAACTCGTAGCCGCGCTCAAAGAACACGGCGTCCTTATTAACGCCGTCGGAGGACAAAGCTATCGAGCAGTCACCCATCTGCATATCACGGAGAAGCAGATCGATGAAGCCGCGAACGTCTTTGCCAATGTCCTCAAACGTTGACACTCTATTCCTCCATCCATAGAATGCCGAAACGGCCAGGTCTTTCGCCTGTTGCGGCTCCATGAGGTTGGAGACCAGCAAGAACGAAAGACAGGCCTACGCTGGTCGATTCAGACGGTTTACACGCACGATTCATTACCATGGAATTAGAACACGTCATGGACACACACCACACGACTAGCACTCCCACTCGTGAAGAACTGAACGCCGAGCTACTCGAAGTCCCGGAACCGCCGGAACAGCCCGAGTCGCCGCCACCCCCTGGGTTTGAAGCGAATGTAGAAGTCGCGTTACGGCATATCAAAGGCCGACGGGGCGGTGACCTTGTCGGCGTCATACTCATCGGGTCGGGAGCTCGGAAAGCCCTCACGCCCCACAGCGATATCGACCTGATGGCCCTCGTCAAGGGAGAGGCCGATAGTCACGAAATTCTTCGTGTCGGCGACCGCCTGGCAGATATTCGCTACCATGGATACCAGTCCATCGAGGAGGACCTCGCGTACTCACTTCGACTCCCCTCCCTGCTGCGAAAAGGCAGAATTCTCTACGATCACGATGGCATCTGTGTGAAGCTGACTGAAAAGATCCACCACCGCTTTCGCCAAGGTCCCCAGCCGGCATCGATCAATGAACAGATTCGGTTGAAGGCCGAATGTTACCATCTGTTGGGAAAAGCGCAGGATCTCGTAGAGAAACCGGGAACAGCCCACTACCTATTGACGCTGTTTTACGAGGATTGCATCTCCGCATTCTTTCGGTTGAGAGGGTTTTGGTTGGTCGCTCCAGTAGATGTTCATCGGTTTATGTTTTCACGCGAACCGGCCCTTGCGGACCTCGCTGGACAGTTCCTCACAGCCACCACCCTCACCGACCGGCTCAACTTTGGCCGGCAATTTGCCGATCTCCTCTTTAAGGATGTCCCGAATCCTGCTCGCATCGACTGACGAGAGCAGTGCATTCAACCGGTTGCCTCCGCGTTGGGAACGTGTTTCGCGCACAACGTGAGAGGGACCGTACCTGCCTGCAAATCGATCGACGGACGCCGCATTGGCTGTGACCGGCGACAAACCAAGGAGCTCTCTTATGGAACTGGGATTTATCGGACTCGGTAAGATGGGGATGAACATGGTGACGCGCCTTCGGCGCGACCAACACCGCGTTGTAGTCTACGACCGCTCGAGCGACTTGATCAAACAGGCCGAGGGCCAGGGCTCCATCGGTTCCTCATCCCTTGCTGATCTTGTCATTAAGCTCAGTGCCCCGCGTGCTGTCTGGGTAATGGTGCCTTCCGGAGCCCCGACCGAAGAAACTATCCAGGCTGTGGCTGCATTGTTACAACCAGGTGACACCATCGTGGACGGTGGAAATACCAGGTTTCACGACGATGTGCGGCGGGCTGCCGAGCTCAAGAAAAAAGGCATTCACTATGTTGATGCGGGAACCAGTGGGGGGATCTGGGGACTGCAAGTTGGCTATTGTCTCATGGTCGGTGGAGAAGACGCAGCCGTCAAACGGCTTGAACCGGTGTTTAAGACTCTGGCGCCTGAAAACGGCTGGGCCCACGTCGGCGCGGCCGGTGCCGGACACTATGTGAAGATGGTGCACAACGGCATTGAGTACAGCATGATGCAAGGCTACGCCGAAGGATTTGAGTTGATGTCGAAGAGCGAATACAAGCTGGACTTGGCGCGCGTGGCCGATCTCTGGATGCACGGGAGTGTCGTCCGATCCTGGTTGTTGGAACTGGCTGCGGGCGCGCTCAAGGACGATCAAAAGCTGGAAAAACTGAAGGGGTACGTGCAAGATTCCGGCGAAGGCCGCTGGATGATCGCCGATGCTATCGAGAAGGACGTGCCGGTGCCCACCCTCACAACAGCGCTCTTTACGCGGTTTCGCTCCCGACAGGACGAATCGTTTGCTGAGAAGATGCTGGCAGCCCTGCGAAATGCCTTTGGCGGCCACTCGGTCCGACGGTAACTGCCTGGCATCTTGAGTAGGCTATTGAAAACACTTCGACCTGGCAGCAAGACAGATTGCACGCAGGATGGTCAAAAAGGCCGTCCAGCAAGGCGGCAGCGAGCGAAGAGGTGAGGCATACCCCGTCCCGTATGTTGAACCTCTGAGCGACGCGAGAACGAAGCTGGCGGACTTTTTCAACATCCTGCTAAGGAGATCCTGATGACTCAAACGAATGGTCAACGAATCGATATCCACCCCGCACAGGAACCACTGCCGCCGGTCGAGCCCTGTACTCTGGTCATTTTTGGGGGTTCAGGCGACTTGGCTCGTCGGCGTTTGATCCCCGCAGTCTACAACCTGCTTCTCGATGGATTGTTGCCGTCAAACTATGTCGTGATCGGCCTGGGCCGCACCCCCATGAGCGATCAAGAGTTCCGAGCCAGCGTCCGCGATGGCGTCGTCAAACATTCCCGACAAGCTCTCATCGAAGATACATGGAACGCCTTTTCCCAACACCTGTTTTACTTGGCGGGAGGAAACGACGACGCGCAGACCTATGTACGCCTGAAGGAACGGGCTGAAGAACTCGAGCGTAGGTTCCAACTGCCCGGGAACCGCATTTTCTACCTTAGCATTCCCCCCAGTTCCTTCACGGATGTCTGCGAGGGATTGTCCCGTTCTGGACTGGCAGGAACGCCTGGAGCTCGCTCGCCCTATACACGCATCATCGTGGAAAAGCCGGTCGGGCGGGATCTGGCCTCAGCCCAGGCCATCAACGAAGTCACCGGCCGTGTCTTTGACGAGTCGCAGATCTTCCG
Organism: Nitrospirota bacterium; assembly: GCA_031425875.1. GTDB lineage: Bacteria > Nitrospirota > Nitrospiria > Nitrospirales > Nitrospiraceae > Nitrospira_D. Next base: position 849 of record JANPKE010000627.1, on the reverse strand, counting down.
AATCGATCATTATCTCGGGAAAGAGACCGTTCAGAATCTCATGGTCGTGCGCTTCGCCAACAGCATTTTTGAACCGATCTGGAACCACAAATACGTCGACCACGTTCAAATTACCGTGAGCGAAGCAGAAGGCGTTGGCACAAGAGCAACCTACTATGAAGAAGCCGGCGCGCTTCGCGACATGGTCCAAAACCACTTGCTTCAATTGCTCTGCTTGGTCGCCATGGAGCCGCCTTACTCGCTCGACCCGGACGTGGTGCGAAATGCCAAAATGGAAGTCCTCCGTTGTTTAAGGCCCATCACGGCCAAGGATGTGGAAAAGTTCACGGTGCGGGCGCAATACACAGAAGGGACCGTGCATGGCACGCCAGTGCCTGGCTATCGACGCGAAAAAGGCGTGAAGCCGAACTCCACCACAGAATCCTACGTGGCAGTGAAATGTTTCGTGGAGAACTGGCGGTGGTCTGGAGTGCCATTCTACTTGCGGACAGGAAAAGCGCTGCCCCTGCGCGCGAGCGAAGTCGCCGTGCAATTCAAAGAAATCCCGCAGATCCTCTTTAACGCCAATGCACAGAATCCTCAGGCCCCAAACGTCTTAGCTTTGAAGATTCAACCGGAAGAAGGGCTATCGCTCCGTATCGTCTCACGGGTTCCCGGCACTCGCGCGCAGACTCATCCGGTGGAAATGAACTTCAAGTATGGGGAGGTGTTCGGTCGGCCTTCTCCAGAAGCCTATGAACGCCTCTTGCTCGACGTCATGGCGGGAGATGCGTCCCGCTTCATGCGGCGCGATGCCGTGGAAGCATCTTGGGCCTGGATCACTCAGATTCTCGAAGCCTGGGACAAGTC
>JANPKE010000626.1:0-2876 GCA_031425875.1 Nitrospirota bacterium | reverse complement strand
CGTCCAGATACATCGACATATCCAGCCCATCGGAACAGACCGGCATGAGCCATCCCTGATCATCGCTGAAATCGATTCCGATCGCATCGCCTGACAGCACAACCAAATTTCTCGCCACCAAGGGCTGTTCTCGCGCTTCATCTTCAGCTGTCCAGGCCCCAGCAATCGTCGTCACCAATCCGGTCTTGGGATCATACCGCCTGATCTTGTGGGCTTGGGTATCAGCGATAAAAAGGACATCCTCGCGATCAATGGTGATCGCCGCTGGCCAGGTCAGATTCACGTCCAGCGCGGGACCGTCCCCATTGAACCCATGCTGACCGGTGCCGATCACCGTCGTAATGATGCCGGTCTCATGATCGATCTTCCGAATCCGGTTGCTACCGGAATCACAGATATACAAATTATTGTGGGAATCAAACGCGACGCCCAAGGGCAGATAAAGTCCGGCTTCTGCACAGGAGCCCTCATCTCCGCTATAGCATGTTTCCCCGATGCCGGAGAAATTGTGGAGTGTGCCTTGTAGCAGGTCAATGCGCCGGACTCGGTCAGATCCCGATTCAGCGAAGTACAGCCACTTCTCTTCCCGATCCAGTGCAACGTGATGGGGAAGCGGGATTCCGGCCTTCACCGCACGCTTGCCGTCACCCGTACTTCGGGCCTTGCCGTTTCCGGCAAAGGTTTCGATATAGCCAACGGCCAAGCCTAGTTCTGTATCCATAGACACGCGGGCTAGGCGCGTGGAGCCGGCTGTGCAGCGGCCCCGGCAGCTTGATTCAATGTGGCATTCTGAGTGGGCGCTGCGGTCACCCCCTGCGGCGCCGTCGCTTGTTGAGCCGCGGCCTGTGCTTCGGCCTCGATCGCATCCGCCTCGTGGACTGACTTCTTAAATCCCTTGATTGCCTTACCGATCCCCTCACCTAATTGCGGTAATTTCCCTGCACCAAAAATAATGAGCACAATCATGAGGATGAGAATCAGCTCAGTAAACCCTAGACTCCCAAACATAGTGCACCTCTTCCTAAAGGTAAGTTAGGACTTCGGACCATCCTTCGGCTTCTTGGCAAATCGCTCTTTCAACCGTTTGCGGGCCTCTTCCGCCTGGTCAAACATCTTGCACTTGTCATACACGCTGATGAGGTTGTAATACGCGAGCGGTTCATCCGGATTGTGCTCCACCGCGCTCTCCATGACCCTGACTGCCAAATCAGTCTTTTTATGACTGAGCGCGATTTCCATCAGCTTGAAGCTTGACTCCAAGTGTTTGGGATCCAGCTCCAACGTGCGAAGATAGCACTGAATGCCCATGTCGATCGTGTTGTAGTCGGATACCTGGGGGTTATCCAGCTCAATATAGACGCCGGCGAGATTGTACCAAGCAATCGGATCATCTGGCGTGATCTCAACGAGGCGTTCGTAGTACCCCTTGGCCTCCATGTATTTCTTCTTGTCTGCGTAGAGCCTCCCCAGGTTGAACAGCGCCAGGACATCATGAGGGAAGATATCCAGCGCATGCCGAAACTCGGCCTCGGCTTCATCGGCCATGTTCTTCGTCGCATAGATCGTTCCCAGATTTGCGTAATACATGGCGAGCGAGCGATTCATTTCCGCGCGAAGAGACTCTGCCATCTCAATCGCTTTCTTGACTTCTGCCAGCGCATCGTCGAGCCGCCCTTTGCTGAAGTACAATTCACCAAGTCGACAGCGAGCCTGAAAGTCATCAGGTTCGTCGACCAGCAATTGTTCGATCCCGGAGATCTCTTCATCCGGAGTGAGCGGCTGATCGCCAGGATCAAGAGCGGTCTCTGACTGCACTGGCGTCGGTCCTACATTTTCCATCATCATCTATCTCGCTCTCACACTAGGCCTGACCGTGGACGAGACCATCCGTTGCCGGCAGAACAGGGCCGGCGGAAGCCGGCAGCGATTCAGCAGCGGTTGGCTTCACTCGATCAAGGGTAAGTAATATAACTCCGAGAACAACCATCAACGTCAGGTTGGAGAACAGCAAGGCATACCCGGCGATAAACATCAGACCAACCCCATAGCCGGCCAGTCGCCCAATCATCAGCAACTTCACAACGGTGTAGGACCAACAGAGTAATCCTCCCACATACACCGCAAAGGGGAGATAGAAGGTATATCCCATCCCGAATTGAAAGATCCAGCCGATGCCTTGCGAGGCCTGCCGAAAGGCCGAGGCAAAGGCTGGACTATAGAGCTCTAGAAGATAGTCGGCCACGATGAGTGCGGTAAAAATGACACCCGTCGTCGACCAAAACCACATGGCCCGGTTCCACTGCTGTCGGTTCCTCGTTCGCAGCGAGAGACTCTTGCTCTTGCCATAGGCCACAAACGTGAAGAAGCTGGCCAAAACCATCAACGCCTCACCCATGCGATGTGATTCGTAGACCAAGGGCGGCGCCGCTATCGTTCCCGTCAAACTGTAAATTGTCGATACGATCTGATAATAGAGCCACCCGGAAACGCCCAAGTAATACGTGGCCGCCAGCACACGTTGTGCCGGCTCACGATGGGTCATCACGTATTCCGACACAAACGCCGTCAGCACCAGCAGCGTCAACCCGTTGTAGACGATTGCGCCCAGCATGCCGGGTTGTACAACGAGAAACACAATCGTCAACAGCAACAAGAGTCCCGCCCCTGCACTGCCCAGTTTGCTGAGCTGGCTTGTTTTAGGCCCTCCCCAGCGATTGATCAGGGCCAATGTCAGCGCCAAAAATAACAACACGGCGACGATATTGAGAAGCCACGTGCCCACCTCGGTTAGGGCGGTGAATGTGGGGGTGATCCACGGGTGATCTGCCGCCAGCTTGCTGAGATGCATCCCGAGACGGGAGACCAGACGATAGAGA
>JANPKE010000625.1:0-1727 GCA_031425875.1 Nitrospirota bacterium | reverse complement strand
CGATGTCGATCATGGTGGGGACCGGCCGTGGTGCGACGGCAGGCGTGCTGATCCGTAATGCCGAAGCATTGGAAATCTTGGCCAAAGTGGATGTGCTGGTCGTTGATAAAACGGGAACGCTGACGGAAGGCAAGCCTCGTCTTATGACGGTCGCTCCGTTTCCGGACTTCAGCGAGACGGATCTCTTGCGGCTAGTAGCCGGGTTGGAGCAAGGCAGCGAGCATCCCTTGGCGTCGGCGATCGTGTCTGGTGCACGAGACAAGGGAATCGTTCCCGCGAAGGCACAGGATTTTCGTTCGCTCACGGGGAAAGGAGTCACGGGGACAGTTGAGTGCCGTGTGGTGACCGTGGGGACTGCGCTGTTTCTCAACGAGTCGAACATCGAGACGACGGCGTTGTTGGCGCAGGCTGAACCTTTGAGACTTGAGGGCCAGACCGTGATGTTCGCGGCGATCGACGACAAGCCGGCAGGGTTGCTGGGCGTGGCTGATCCAGTCAAGTCCTCCACGCCGGAGGCGATCGATCTGTTGCATAACGAAGGCCTGCGGATCGTGATGCTGACGGGCGACAATCGGACGACCGCTGAGGCGGTGGCGCGGCGGCTTCATATTGATGATGTCCATGCCGATGTCTTGCCCGAGCAAAAGGCGGCGGTCATCAAGCGGTTCCAAGCAGAAGGACATGTCGTGGCCATGGCTGGAGATGGGATCAACGATGCGCCGGCTTTGGCGCAGGCGCACGTGGGGATTGCCATGGGAACCGGGACCGATGTGGCCATGGAAAGCGCCGGGGTGACGTTGGTGAAAGGGGACCTGCGAGCCATCGCGCGCGCGCGTCGTCTGAGCCGCGGGACCATGCGGAACATCCGGCAGAATCTGTTCTTCGCGTTCGTCTACAACACGCTGGGAGTTCCCATTGCCGCCGGTATTCTGTATCCGTTCTTTGGCGTGCTCTTGAGCCCCATGATCGCCAGCGCTGCCATGACCTTCAGTTCCGTCTCAGTCATCGCGAACGCGCTCAGGCTGCGCAGGCTGGCCCTGTAATAACCCCTGGGTTTACCACTCATTGAAGATGTATGACGAGGTCATGTCGAGACGCCTCTTGCTGAAACGCGCCGGAGCGCTGGGGCTGCTTGCTGCGCTGCAACCGCTCCTTGCCTCCTGTGCGAGCCATCCGTTACCATCCGCAACTCGTTCCGGTTCGGACAGTTTGACGCTCAGTGGCGATTGGATCGACCTAATGATCAGTGAACGGTCCTTTGCTCTGCACGGGAAAACTGGAATGGCCAGCGTGATCAATGAGACGATCCCAGGTCCGCTCATTCGTTTGAAGGAAGGCCAAGAAGTAACCCTCAACGTCACGAACCATCTCAAAGAGGTCTCCTCGATTCACTGGCATGGAATCCTATTGCCCTCGCACCTGGATGGTGTGCCAGGGGTCAGTTTCAGCGGCATTGAGCCGGGAACGACGTTCACCTATCGATTTCCCGTCAAACAGAGCGGAACCTACTGGTATCACAGCCATTCTGGTGGCCAAGAATTGCAAGGCATGTACGGGGCGATGATTCTCGACCCCATCGAGCCGGAGCCCTTTCAGTATGACCGAGACTATGTCGTGATGCTCTCTGAGTGGAGCGAAGAGTTCGCTGAGGTTATGCTGGACAACCTCAAGAAATTCTCGGGCTACTACAACTTCCAAAAGCGCGATGCGCGGGAGTTTCTTGCAGA
>JANPKE010000624.1:0-2267 GCA_031425875.1 Nitrospirota bacterium | reverse complement strand
GGCGCGTTGGTCATGCAGCTGCAGCACGTCTCGAATGCGCCACGGATGGCTGATGGAGCAATAGGTACCGATATCTTGGTGGCGCTGATAGACCGTGTGATAGGCCCCGGACAGCAGAAAGAAATCACCGCGCCATCGTTCCCGTAGATGGACGAGCGTGACGTCTTCCGTAGCCCAGGGATCAAGCTGGTCGAAGTCGTCGAACGACCCGACCGTCCATTCCTCCACGTAGCAAATCACGTCATTGGCAGGCGCGACCGGCTTCAGTCCAAGCGTGGCGAGGCGCTCCCCCACGGCAAGCGCCTGACCGAAGCTCAAGGCCGTCGTCGTTTCCCACCGTCGCTCACGCACTCTGGGGGATCCTTGACGATAGATTGAGGGTGCCGTCACCTCTCAGGCGCACAGCGCCTCTCACTACTGAGTCACAATGGCTCACTCTTGCAGGAGACGACGAGCCGGACGTAACGCCTTACTCTCGATCGTCGTGTCGCCGATCAGCCGATCAAGTCCGTCTCTCAAGGTCGCCGCCAGTTGTTCGCGCACGTCATCTTCATTGAACCAAAACACCGTTCGACTCCGTCCCCCTTCAATCGTACGGATGGTGGTGCTTCGGTCGGCGAGGTTCCTGGCCTGAATCGTAAACCGGCTGGTGGTATCAATAACGGTTGAAAACATTCGGCTCTTCACCATAGTGGAAAAATCCTGCACCTGTCCACTGATGACAATATCGGCATCTGCGGCAGATCCAGCCGGGGCCACACGTACATTCCAGACCCGATCTCGCCACCCGCGGGTTCGTAAGCGATCGGCCAGGCGCTGCGTGATCGCGCCTGCCGGCCGATCACCCAACACATCGAACTGCGTGGTGCCTCCCCAGAGATGCGTGCGCGTACCCACACGGCTCTTGTCTGCCCGTCGATCGTCAAACGGTTCGATGGCGATCTTGACCGGTTCGATGTCGGTCACCTGCACCATCGGGGGCTTCTCCCGCAAATCCATATACCGCATCTCTCCTGTTCCCCTACAGCCGGCGTGCAGGGTCGCCATCATGATGGCACAGCCCAAAACTCGCAATGACGATTGCTTCACAGGCTCCTCCCGGTCAAAGGTCAAAATGAGTGGAGGCCCAGTCTACCCAAGTTTGGTGCCAGAGACAATTAAGATAAATAAGTTACGGGGTGACGAGGGGGGACAGTGACCGAAAGGTTTCGCACGCCATCTGGGCCAACTGTCCCTCCCGTACTCGTGGATCGCCCAAAGGCACACAGCGCACGACCTTCAGAAACGACCGTTCTGCCAACACGGCAGCAATCTGGGCCTTTCGGTCATGGGTGATCGGCAGCGTATAGCCCTCCCCGCATTTCCACTCCCATAACGACGGGGCCAGAGAAAGTTCGAGGTCTTTTCCCGCAAGCTGATGAAATCGGCCGAGCAGCTGGCGCTTGAATCGCCCGATCTCTGAACCTTCCAACAAGAGCGCACAGGCTACGTGATGGCCCCACCAGACCAGCGTACGGAAGGTGAACGTGTTCCCGCCGGAGAAGTGTTTGGGAGAATCAAGGTATTGATACGGGAAATCTTCCAGATGCTCGCCTTTTACCAGCTGATGGAGGTGTGGATCGAAACCGGACGGGACGACGAGCGACAGACCTGCCAACTCATTCTGCAAGGCACCATGCGTCGCCTCAAGCATGGCTCGTATTTTTGTCGTGATCGCGGCCTTTTTCCGAAAGAACTGTGCATCGGCCAGCAACAGGGTTTCGTCATCGGTAAACACAGTGGAGTGGGACCTCATGGCAGGGGCTGAAGGGATGATGCTCCCTTCCTCGTCAATTCCTGATTACTTATAGCGTGTTTCAAACGCCGAGACCGTCAGTTCGTATAGCCGTCGACAGTCCGCACAGCGCAGCCGCACCAGATTTTGAAATACGTCCATCTCACGAAGCGTCAAGGAGGCATGATGCGTGGAAACGCAAGCCTTGAGAAACTCTTCGCCCGGCGGCTCGTCTCCTGAAGTGCCTTCTCCCGCCGTCTGTTGGGCCGAGGCTTTTTGCGACGTGACCGCAGTGACCGTTAGGTAATGGGCCGACTTGCATGAGCTACAAGAAAGCACCACTGCATTTTCATCTGTCATGCGCTTGACAGTCACACACAGCGGATGGACCGACCAACACTGCTGAAGAAATGCCCCGCTTCGAATGATCTGTACCATAATAGTCTCACTACACCATCGCGCGGCGTGAAACTCGCTCACCAAGGTTCAACTG
>JANPKE010000623.1:0-4287 GCA_031425875.1 Nitrospirota bacterium | reverse complement strand
AAGCCGCTCAAGATTCGGCGGGGTAAAGAGCCGGCCATAGTACGCGTGAAAGGCGTTGGCCGAGTTGTATCGGTATGTGACACCGACCCTGGGACTAATTTGCCCCTCGTCACGAAGGTACTGCACCGTGTCCGCACGGAGCCCGATGTTAAAGGTCCAATGTTCATTCGGCGTCCACTGATCTTGAATCCAGAACTCCTGTCGCCATCCGACAAGCCGGTTGTCGCCACCGGCGTTGATCACGCCTCCAGTCGGGTTTCCCGCGCCGTCATCGAGAAAGGTAAACAGTCTCGTCTTGTTGATCGCCTGGGTCCGATCGATCTGGAACCCGGCCTTGATCAAATGCTCCTTGCTGTAGACGTATGTGTAGTCCAACCGCACGCCACCCGAATAACCGGTGCGGTCTTGGCTCCCAGCCGAGAAGGGTTCTTCCACATCCGGCACATAGGCGAGCATATTCAACGGATCTGTCCTAAATGTCGCTCTCGTGTGACGAAAATACCCAGCCATGCTGAAAAAGTTTCGGGTATTGATGTCGTGCCGCCACACCGCATGGCCGTATTGGTTATTCTCTTTCTGATTCTCGTCCACCATTTCCGACGGCACCGGAGTAAATCCTCCGGGCAACAAGCCGAGAATAGTCGGATTCACCGCCAGTCCAGGGGATGTTGGGATCTGATATTTCGCGATAGAATTCAAGAACAACAGGGTAATGTTATTGTTATTGTCGTACTGATAGTCGCCGCGAAACATGGTCTGGTTTCGCTCGCTCTGACCATGAAAAACAGAGTGCCCGACGGTCGGGGGCTCGATGCCTCGATTCGTCGCCGTGTAACTGTTTAGAAAGTAGTAGCGGAACTTCTCCCCGATCGTGCCTCCATATTCGAATGACGGGTTGATCGTTTTATTCGACCCGCCGAACATCTGGACCGATCCAAATCCAGGCTTCGTGCCGCTCTTCGTCGTAATGTCGATGAGCGCCGTCGTTTTATTTCCCACATTGGCTTCCATCCCGCCCAGCACGATATCGGCTCGCTCCCAGGCCCGCGGTGAAATGACATCAGAAAACGTCGAGGAGACCGTATCAGGAATCGGCACTCCATCGATCCTGAGTTGAAGGTTCGCATGGTCCTGCCTGATATGAACCTGCTTTAACGATCCATAGGTCGCGCCCGGAATCGTCAGTAACACGTCGTGTAATTCGTTGTTGTTGCCTCGCGGAAGGATGTCGATCTCCTTGCGGCTCAGCGAATAGGTCTCGCTGGATGCCTTGGTCTGGATGGGGGGTAATGGTGAAACCACCTCCAGCGACACCTCTTTGGTCTTGGAGAGCGTCAAAGTGACGGGATTCACCGGCTCTTCGCCAAGCGTCAACACAACATATTCACTTCGATAGGTCTCTTGTACCGCACTGACGGAGTAGGTCCCGCCCTCGGGGACGGCGACTTTGAATTCGCCGGCATCGTTCGAGACTCCGGATGACACCATATCACCTGCTTGATTCTTCACTTCGATGACAGCCTGCGGCACACGTCGAAGGTCCTGTTGTTGCACAACTCCCTTGATCGTCTGGATCTGCTCGCTGTCGGCTGCCTGAAGGACCGAACACATTCCCCCAACAACCGCCACGACGATCGTCATAAACGTCGCATTCAACGCACGTTTCACACATGAGTACATCACGCTCCTCCTCACTCACAAATCCACAAATGATCAAGAGAACGATGGACGAGGCGTACCTCGATCACACGCCTGTCGACCATCCTGACCGCTTGGCTTAATGGCTCAGCTATACGTGAGGAGGGGCACGGGAAGGGCCGATAAGAGAGAGCGCAGCCGATAGCAATACCGATTCAACCGGAAGTTCTTGCGGTCGGACAACATCGCACACGGCGAATCGTGGAATATCGAGATCGACTGATCCGGCAATGTGGTGCTGGACCCACTGACAGATATCAGTGTCCGAATGTTCATGACCATCCGAATCGGCCGCGGCCAACTCGTGGTGGACATCCTGAGCGACGGCGAACGGAGCCAGCCCCAGGATGATGCAGATCATCCCCAACGCCACTCCTGCGCGGAGTAACGAGGAGAGGTCTCTCAGTCGTCTCAAAAACATGGCGGTAGAATAGGCATCCATGGTCAGAATTGCAAGAACCCCTTGAACCCATCGCCAATATGACCCATGCCAGCCCTGACGAGCAACCGGTATGGACTTTTCTGACGTAATCCGTTAGATTAACAACCCTTCAAAACCATGGTAGTTGAGACCGCTCTAAAGGACGTGACTCTTGATGAATAGGCCGATCGATAATCAACACGTCATTGAAATCAAGGCGCTCCCCTCTCCTCGTGCCATCAAGACCAAGCTGCCTATTACTGATCAGGCGGCGACGCTCGTCGTGGAAACCAGAGAAGCCATTCGCCGCATTCTTCATGGAGAAGACCGCGACCGGCTCCTGGTCATCCTCGGCCCGTGCTCCATCCATGACCCCGAGGCTGCCTATGAGTATGCCTGCAAGCTGAAGCCCATCGCCGATGCCTTGCGTGACCGTTTCCTCATTGTCATGCGAACCTACTTCGAAAAGCCGAGAACCACCGTGGGGTGGAAAGGGCTCATCAACGATCCGCGTCTCGACGGCACCTGCGACATCGCGGCAGGGATGGAACTGGCGAGAGCGATTCTCCTCAGGATCAATCAATTGGGCCTTCCCTGCGGAACGGAATTGCTGGATCCAATCAGTCCTCAATATGTCGCCGACCTCATTAGCTGGGCAGCCATCGGTGCCCGCACCACGGAAAGCCAAACCCATCGCGAAATGGCCAGCGGGGTCTCCATGCCGGTCGGATTCAAGAATGGGACGGAAGGCAGTTTGCAGGTCGCCATCAATGCCATGACATCCGCCCGCGCGCCACACCATTTCGTCGGCATCAATGCCGACGGCCAGACTGCCATCATCAAGACCATGGGCAATCCTGATCGCCATCTCGTGCTCCGCGGGGGAGGCGGACGAACGAACTACGAAACACATGATGTCGCCAAAGCTGAGGCTGCAGTCGCCGGAGAAGGGATCGCCCGTCCGATCATGATCGATTGTTCGCATGACAATTCCAAGAAGGATCACACCCGCCAGGGGTTGGTGGCCCGTGAAGTCTTGCAGCAATTTGGGGAAGGCCGCCAGTCCATCATGGGCCTTATGCTCGAAAGCAACCTGAATCCCGGCAAACAAGCCTGGAAAGAAGGAGTGAATCTCCTTCACGGCGTCTCCATTACGGATGCGTGCCTGGGTTGGAGCGAGACCGAACGCCTTCTCACTGACCTTGCGACAGCCATTACCACTAAGCCTGTTTCCTAAACGATCCTTCCCCAATAACTTGTCGTCTGGAGTTATGGGGCTTCCCAAGCTACAGTGAGTCCTCACCCATCTCTCACAAAATCGTCCATCACAGCTTGTTTCATAATGGAGGTAGCGGGATGCATATCACCTCACGATTAGGATACCTGGTATGTTAATCGATACCCACACACATCTCGACGACGCACGCTACAACGACGATCGAGAGGCCGTTATTGCCCGCGCGCGGAAAGCCGGAGTCGACGCCTTCGTCTCTATCGGCTGTGATCTGGCGACCAGTCAAGCGGCCGCCGCGCTCGCTGATCACTATCCCTTTGTCTATGCCTCCGTCGGGGTCCATCCACACGAAGTCAAGCATATCCAGGACGATTGGTATGATGAGTTCCGCCGTCTAGCGAAGAGCGAGAAGGTCGTGGCCTATGGCGAAATTGGGCTCGATTATCACTACAATCACTCCTCCCCAAAAGAGCAGCGTGACCGATTCCGCGAGCAGATTCAGGTCGCACGCGAACTCAAGCTACCCGTGATTATCCACACGAGGGAAGCACAGGAGGATACGGTCGCAATTTTAAGGGAAGAGAAGGCGTCAGAAGTCGGCGGGGTCTTTCACTGCTTTTCCGGGGATGCTTGGCTGGCGAAGGAAGCCCTTGATTTGGGATTTCATCTCTCGTTTTCGGGAATCCTAACGTTTCAGAGTGCGACCGCCCTACGCGAGATTGCCAAGAAGACCCCGCTGGATCGCCTGCTCATCGAAACCGATTGCCCATACCTGACGCCTGTTCCCTATCGCGGTACACGCAATGAACCGGCGTATGTGTCACAGGTAGCAAAACAACTCGCGGCCATTCATCCGGAATTCTCTTTGGAAGAGATTCAAAGACGAACGACCGAGAATGCAAAGCAGCTGTTCAAAATCGCTTGAGCTGGCGAG
>JANPKE010000622.1:0-5485 GCA_031425875.1 Nitrospirota bacterium | reverse complement strand
CTGCTCGTCCTCCTCCGACGTCGCTTCGATTTTGACCGGTTCCCCCTTCAGACCAGCGAGTCGTGATCGCACCAATGGGGTTAACTTGAGGGCCTGATCGCTGGACCGTTGGTGCAAGAGACTGGCGAATCCTTCCGCTTGATCGGGCTGGATATCGATGAAGAAAAATGTTGGTGAGTCGGTCGGGCGATTCTCGCTCACCTGCGCGAGGAGCGACCGTTCGACGAGAGAAACCGTAGTCACCACCATCACGCCGATTCCGATTGCAATCGTGATGTTCACGACCTGGTTACCCGGTCGCACCACGTTCCCCAACGCCTGGCGAAGGATGAGCGCCGCAGGGCGTGGCCCGTTCTTAAGGGCGCCGAGTACCAGATGGGCTGAGGCTCCCAACAGCAGCACCGCAGCGGCAAACGCGAAGATAAAGAGCAGACCCACTCTCCAGGAGTTCGCTTGCCAGATCGATAAGAGCGCCAATCCTAGGCTGATACCGATCGCCGTGATGGCCTTTGCTGGGTCAAGCCCCTTCCAGAACATCCACCATCGGATACTGTCTGGGGCACTGGAGGAGGCAAGCGGGGTGACATCACGGCGAAAAATCCGAGCCGGTTTGATGTCGCGAATCGTCAGTAATGGCCACAGTGTAAACAGAAGCGTCGATAGTATACCCAAGGTCAATCCCTTGGCTAAGGGAGCCAGGGGAAGCGCTCTCCCTCCCTGAGTGAATCCTAATTGGTCAAGAAGATCCGAGGCCATCAGCGCTGCGATCATCCACGGAAGTCCTTGGTGGAGCAGCACACCGATCATCAGGCCAACCAAGCTTCCACCCAGCCCAAGGATCATGGCTTGTAACCCATAGGTCTGGATGATCGTGGAAGAATCTGCGCCGACCGTCTTCAAGATGGCGATCGTATGGAGCTTTTCTCGCACAAAGGCATGAACCGATGTGGCGACCCCCAGGCCTCCTACAAATAGCGCCGTCAATCCGATCAAGCCCAAATAGCGGGTCAGCTGTTCCAACGACTGTTTCAGCTGCGGCTGTGCGTCTCGGTAACTGGACACGCGGGCCGCGTCGAGCGTAAGTCGTCCCCTCAATTCGTAGAGCAACGGCTCAGGCGCCATGGTAATTGGGACTTTCAGTAGATAACGCTCACGCATCCTGCTGCCGACCTTGATCAACTCCGCTGTACGAAGCCCCTCTCTTGACATCAACACACGGGGGCCAAGGCTGAAGGCGTTGGCCATGCGATCCGGTTCCGTCCTGACCACCCCGGTGATGATGAACAGACCTTGTCCGATCCTGAGTTGATCTCCCACCGTGAGCCTCATCCGGATCAGGAGAGATTCCTGCACAACCACTCCAAAACAGGTACGGTCTGGGCACCGGCGCGTTTGCTGGCGAAGCAGGTCCACGAAGTCGCCTTGTGGCTCCAATCGGAGCGTGCCATACAACGGATACTGAGGTTCGACGGCTTTGAGCTCGATGATCTGTGTCGGCTGTCCACTTCCGGATGATCCGGCCCTTGCGGCCATCGCAACGAGCTCGGTGACGTGGGTCAGGGCGACTCCACGATCGGTCAACGCATCCAGCACTTCCTGGCCTGTGGAGCTAATTGGGCGAGAGAGTCGGACTTCAAGATCGCCTCCGAGTAGGCCTCGCGCTTCCTTGGTCACGGCTTGTTCGACCTGTGTTCCGAAAAGAGAGACCCCGGTCAATGCGCCTACGCCGACTGCAATACAGACCAAGAAGTAGAGAAAGTGTCGCCATGCCGCGCGCGTTTCTCGCCACGCCATGTTGATGATGAAGGATGTCATGCGCTGGATTCTGGCGCAGAATCAGCGAGCTTCTTGCGTGGAGAATTAGTTGTGACGTCACCGATGGATCTCGAATATGAAGGCATGAAATCGGACTCCAGACGCCCGTCACGGAGGGACAGCACGCGCTGCATCGAAGAAGCCAGAGTGGTATCGTGCGTCACAAGCACGAGGGTGGTTCCATGATCGCGATGCAGTGAGAGCAGCAGCGCAATGACATGGGCACCGGTGGAACTATCCAGATTGCCGGTTGGTTCATCGGCCAATAAGATGGGCGGACGGCAGGCAAAGGCCCGGGCCACTGCGACTCGTTGTTGTTCCCCTCCGGATAATTGGACTGGATAGTGTTCCATACGGCTGGACAACCCGACCGCAGCCAGTAATTCGGCGGCCCGTTCACCAGCGCGCCTCTCGCCACTGAGTTCGAGGGGAACTGCCACGTTCTCGATGGCCGTCAGGGTGGGAATAAGATGAAAGGATTGAAAGATATAGCCGACTTTTTCACGTCGAAATCGCGCCATCTGGCTTTCACCCATCGCCGTGATATCTGTTCCATCGAGCTGAATGGATCCGGTGGTTGGTTGATCGAGGCCGGCTATCAACCCAAGCAATGTCGATTTGCCGCTTCCTGAAGGTCCCACAATCGCGACCGTCTGCTTGGCCGGGATGTCAAAGGTGAGGCGGTCGAGAATCGTGACAGGACGGCCTGCGGCTGGTAGAACCATCGAGATGTGGTTGACGCTGATCATGAAAACTCTTCACTTCTTGAGTAAGAAAGAACCATTGGACGATATTATACTGTCTGGAGGGATGTGAGCTAGTTTTGTATCACGGTATGCCACTATCACGATTACTTCATCTGATTCCGCAGCTGATGTTCGTGGTTCTACTCTGGCCGTTGGTTTCGGATGGAGCCTCCACCTCAGCAACAGACACGAGGCCCCGTATCGTGGCGTTTGGTGACAGTCTAACCGCCGGACTTGGGGTGCAGGCCGATGAATCCTACCCAGCTCAACTTCAACGCCGACTTGATAGCCTCGGCTACCGCTATCGGGTGATCAACGCCGGTGTGAGCGGCGATACGACGGCCGGCGGACTTCGACGCGTACCCTGGATCCTGAATAGCAAGCCTGAGCTGGTGATTCTCGAATTGGGTGCGAACGATGGACTTCGAGGGCTCCCCGTCGATCAAACACAAAGTAATCTTCGTCGGATCATACGACAATTACGGGAATCCGGTACGACGGTGGTCTTGGCCGGGATGAAGCTGCCGCCGAATTATGGACAGGACTACACGGCCAGCTTCGAAGCCATGTACCGGATGCTGGCCAAAGAGTTCCAGCTTCTCCTCATCCCCTTTTTCCTTGAAGGGGTGGGTGGTTCATCCGCGTTGAATCAGGCTGACGGTATTCACCCGACCAAGGAAGGGTACGAGGTCATCGTGGCGCAAGTACTGAGAGTGCTCAGGCCACTACTGAATGAGCGGGTACACAAACCCATAGCCACTCATAAGCAGCGTTAAAGGCAAGATAACTCGGCTAGAACCCGCACAATGCCAGACAAGGCTACAAAAGGCGGGTCAACGAAGCCCGATTCCTTACGACTTCTTGAAAAACGTGTCGTAGACGCCGTACGCGAGGATCGCCCCGATCAGCGTATAGTAGATACCGCTAATTCCGCTGTAATCAGGAGCCCCTTCCCCCGCTGGAGCGTTTGCTAACGCTGGTAAAGCCTGGACCAGCAAAGTTCCCGTTAACAGACCTGTTTGTGAAAGTAACCGTTTCATCTCTGCCCCCTTCTAAATCCTCAGACGAAAAATTGGGGTGCATCATACTGAATATTGGTCGTGCGGTGCAAGAGGAAACCGGTCTTGGAGAAACGGCGTAGGGAGGGGCTAATTTGCAATCAGTGGGGAGGCAGCACGACGGCTGACTGAAGCGCTTCAGCCACATCTTTAAATGAGCCGACAAGCTTCTCGAGCTGAGAGCCTTTCTGCTGCATATCACCCGTCACTGCCCGCATCTGTGCGATGTGCCGCACGATCTCGGTCGTCAACTTGCTGACTGTGGCCAACACCTCCTTGTAGGAGGCCACTTCCCGTTGAAGTTCCTGAGTGGTGGCCTGCGCGGCATTGCCCTCCCGCAGAGAGGTCTGGAGTTGTTGTGTCAGCTGTCCAACCTCCGCGTCTCGGTCTTTCAACTGAGATTCGAGATTCGTCATGACCTCTTCATTTTCCCTGCGTCGCTCGTCAAGGTTCCGAATCGTTTGGATCCACGTCAGGGCCGCTCCTGGACCGAGCGCGGGCGGACTAGGAAGCGGCTCCTGCTGCGCAAGAGCTTTCGTCGCAGGTTCCAGCCATTCCAAAAAGACCATAACCTCGCTTAGCTTCACGTCGGGCGTGACCGAGTGCGGCATGGTTCTTTTCCCATTCTCGGAAAGGGCGACCGGAGGTGTCGTGATTGATTCCTTCGCAGGTCTCGGTTTTCGGGATTGCTTCGGTTGGGCCCATCGCTGATATTCCAGTAACACTGCGATGCAATGGCGGCACATCGGCTCTTCGGGAAGCGTGCAGGAACATTTCGAGACGAGGTGGCCGTCTTTCAGTCGGATGGTTTGCTCGTATAGACCAGAATGACCGACGACGGCGGACGTGATCTGCGAATCATCGGCCTCAACAATACGGACGCGATTCGCCGTCAAGTACTCATGGGCGATTTGAAAGGACGAGGCATCCGAGACGGCCTGGATCATTTGAGGATCGAGCAAGCCGAGTCGTTCAGCGCTGCAGGGAATTTTCTTTTGCATTTACGTGCGTAGCTCTCTTGCGCCACCACTGAGCATAATGGTGTCAGTGTGCCGAGCGACCTGAATCCTGTCAAGCACTGACCGGTTTTGTGTTGCTCTTCGTTATCTGACGGTCTGAAGAGTAAGACGCTGAGGTGGTCCTAACGGCAGGGTTTGGCCGAACTGGACTTGCCTATAGGTGTCAGCCAAATATAATCCGCAATGGATTCTTGCATGAGAGCCTGAACATCGGCTGTTCTACTGGACTCGAACGACGTCATGTAAATCGTAGCCTGTTTGATGTCACCTCCCAGTCGCCTGGCGACTCGCTTCGGCACGGGGAGGTTAAATTGAATATGGCCACCTCCCGTGTAACTCACGATCATACGACGACGGTCGCCGTTCTCACGGCGAAATTCTTCGTGCGTGATGACCAGCGTTCTTGCCATGCCCTCATCCCGGACCATCGATGCCTCATACATCGTCCGGAAGTGCTCCTCGCTTCCTCCGTGGCACCGTCTCAACTGATCGACAATTCTCTCGCGGTACGCGGGATCGTCGATGATATCCTCCTGTAGGATTCCCCACGGCGCCCATTCAGGTTCTTGCCTGGCTTGGTCAAGCCCTAATTTTACGACACTACGAATCAAGGGTTTGGGTGGGTTCATCGCCCGGACGGACAAGCGTCGATCTCGAGCAAACGTCACCAATGGGCCGTAATCTTCAAACGGGCCACCCCAATTTTGTTTCCAACGCACCTGCTCCAGGAACTCGCTCGTAATTGGCTGATCAGTCGCGACGTAGCCGTCGAGTGCTGGTTGGCCGTCCCAACCGAACATCTCCAATCCAATGGTGGGCTCGATGCCATCGGCCACCAATTGATTCA
>JANPKE010000621.1:0-3350 GCA_031425875.1 Nitrospirota bacterium | reverse complement strand
TTTGTCGGCTGACTCCTTCTTCTCTGTTCCAGTCTGCTCATGGGATCTATCTCCCCCTGGCACCCAGGTGATTGCTTTTCATCCGTGGTCAGACAACAATGACAGGCATGACGGTTCAAGATTTCCTCTCACTCGCGCTGGTACTCACAGGGGGAGTCGCTCTGGTGAGCTGCAGTACACCGGCGCATGTGGGAGAGTACCCCAATCAACAGCGCATGGCGGGCCAGTCTACATCTGCGATCCTCGCCTGCGCAGGGACACCCAAGAAAGAAACCATCGACAGCGAGAGGACAGTCCTCCACTACTACCGCGAGGCCCCGATACTGGAAGAGTCTCGGCCAGTCGGGAAAGGGAGCTTTGCAACAGTTCGCCATGGCTGCTGGGCCACTGTCATTCTGAGCGACAACCGCGTCGTTGACGTGCAGTACCGGTTCGTTCCGGCAACCTTCGACGCATCCAATGACTGCGAAGAGATTTTTGAAACCTGCGCACGGTAATGATGCTCGGCCCTCAGACCTAGCCCTAGCCACCTTTCGGCAAACGTGTTACTTCTTGCCTGATGACACCAACAGGCTGGCGAATCTTCATCATTGCGGTCGTCCTGGTCTCGACACACCTCATCCACCCCTGCGATGCACCCGCATTGGAAAAGTATGGACGCCCACTTCCTGCGCTGGGAAACGCCAATGGTCGAGAAGCCGAAGAATCGATCTTCGCCGGCTATTTCCTCACCAGTGCGTTCGCAACAAATCCCACATTTGCCGCCAGGCCTGATAATACGGGTCTCGTCGGCTTGCGCCACATGCTGCACCTGGAAACGGATCTCTACAGGCAATACCTCACGTTCTATACTGATCAGAATTTTTTCTCCGATCGTACGAATGCATGGATTGAATTGAGCGAATGGGACGGCACCTATGCCTTGACCGGCGTACTGGGCCACTTCAACTGGCGACTGCAATACGAGCGTGATGTCCCGATCGATCGGAAAGGCATTACTCAGGAATATGCCGATGGACTGGTTACCGCAAAGTTCCAAGCCATTCAGGATTTGTCAGGATGGGGACGTCACTTCCCGAATCAGAATCTGACAGTCTACGCGGGAGCCGGCTGGCTTTTTCATAACCACAACTACTTTGCACGGCCAGACAATACCGGCCGGGCTCTCTTTCGATACGTTGCCCATACCGACTTTGATCTCTACAAGAATAAACTGGTGCTGTACGGCGATGTCAATCTGTTCACGGACCGAGATGCCGGCAATCAAGCTGCACCGACGGAATTGGATTGGATCATCGGGCTGGCGGCGCGGTGGCGGAATATGGAACTCGCCGTCTATCACGAACAAGACCAGCCGCTGGATCGAGCAGGACTGATCCAGAAATATCTGGCACTTCAACTCCGCGTCTCATTCGACATTTCGAAAGAGGATCTTGGCATCGCAGTGGCCAAACCAACCGCGCCTAGTCAGTGAGGCAACTTGAGGATCCATGTCAACAGCCGATCGGAGATCCGATCAGGAAGCAGTCTCACCATCAGCGCGCGGAGCTTGGCATCCGTCCCAACGAGATACCGCGTTTTCGGAGTCGGTGCGGTCAAGGCTTCTTCAACCACTCTTGCGACCGCGTCAGGTAAGATTGCTCGCTTCGAGGCTTCTCCCACGACCTTCCTCACCGCAGCCACAACAGGCTTATAGAGGGTTCGAAGTTCCGTCTCGATGGCAGCTTCTCGCTCAGCTGCCTCGATCGCCGACTTGTTCCAAATAGGCGTCGTGATCGCACCCGGCTCGATAATCGAGACATGGATCCCCCACTGCTGGACTTCGAGGCGCAAGGCATCTGTAATGGCTTCCAGCGCAAACTTCGAGGCCGAATAGGGGCCCATCAGCGGCATCGTTGAAAGTCCCGCGATAGAGCCCATGTTGATGATGCGCCCCCGTGCCTGGCGAACTAATGGAAGAAACGCCTGGGTGACGGCCACCTGCCCGACGACATTGACCTCAAGCTGCTGGCGGAGGTCGGAAATCGGCACGGCTTCAAGTGGCGCTACGACCGCAATCCCGGCATTGTTAATGAGTCCAAAGAGTCCACGATCCCTCGTCGCTTGCAAAACGACTGCGTGAGACTTCCGAATGGTTGCAAGATCCGTCACATCAAGCTCCAACGGCACCAGCCGATCGGAACTGGCTTTTTGAAGGGCCACGCCGTCTTCAGATTTCCGTACTCCGGCAAACACGGCGAAACCCAATCGATCAAGATGCAACGCACAGGCCGCTCCAATTCCAGTGGAAGCTCCCGTGATGACCACCGCACGATTATTGCCGATTGACATCTTCATCCTCTCAAACGGTCCCTCAAAACCATAGCAGGTTTTGAACAACTTCATCCAGACATGGCACAGCTAAGCCATGTCCAGTCGGTGGACAGTGACCGTCGTCTTCGGCTATCATCTGCATTCTTCAACGTGGCGGTGTAGCTCAGTTGGCAGAGCAGCGGACTCATAAGCCGCGGGTCGGCCGTTCAATCCGGCCCACCGCCACCAAAAACCATCGGCGGTTCCGTAGTTTATGAGTCGGCTGTTCATTGGCCGTCCATCCCCTCTTCAGATTTTCCGGTTTTTGGGACGGTTGAAACTCCGGTAGGAGTTTCTGCTTCTTCCTTCGATTCCATCGCGCCTCCCCCTCTCTTTTCCTGGCTCGTCGGTTTCGCCTTCCCAAATGCCGACACCTTTTCAACCGCTTCTTGCAAATACGAGGGGCTGAGATGCGCATAGCGTCGTACAAGCGCCGTGCCGCTATGTCGATGCAAGTTGGCGATTGTGCCTTCCGTGACCCCTGCCATCGCCAACCGACTGGCGAAGGTATGTCTGAGCGTGTGCCAGTTCACGCTTGTCAAACCCAGCTTCTTTACCGTCGGAAGATAGTGCCGTCGATAGAAATTTCGTGGGTCCGTATGTGTCGCCGGGGTCTCGCTCGGAAACACCCACACAGAAAACGTCCAGGAGTTGAGCCCCCGCAACAAAATTTTCGCCTCTTCATTCAGCCGGACATACTGGACGCCACCCGCCTTTGTTGTCGGCAGGCACAATGTGCCACGTTCAAGGTCTACGTGTTCCCAACGAAGGCTGAACTGTTCCAACTGTCTCATGCCCGTCAGGAGTGCGAGGCGAACCCAGGTCGCATACGGTTCACCCAGTTTCTGACAGAGAATCGCTTCTTCCTCTGGGCTAAGAAAGCAGTTAGTATAATTGCACCTATGGAGGGCACGATGAAGAGCCAACTACTTTCTGTCTCGGAGGAGCTTGACAAAAAGCCAATATGAATTAACTCCCGCAAACATAAGAAACGTTTA
>JANPKE010000620.1:0-3555 GCA_031425875.1 Nitrospirota bacterium | reverse complement strand
CGGGACTCGGCATGCTTGCGGGGTCCTTGTGGCCTAACCAGAGGTGTGAGTCCCAGAGACCTTTGGAGAGAGTCAAGGACGGGCTAGGATAACACGCTGTCTGTCTTCGGAGACGAGGCCAGTTCTGTTCGTTCTATTTATCTCAGTGGCCTGGCTAATGGTCGAGCGTGAACCGTACGACTCGACGAATGAGGTCAGGGGTAAAGGGCTTCTGAATGACACGCCGCGCGCCGAAGAGTTTTGCGATGTTGAGAAAGTTCTGATCGCCGTTAGCGCCGGTCATGGCGATGACTCGAGCATCTAGAAATTCCTGTGTCAGTGCGAGTGTCACTTCCATCCCATCCCGTTCCGGCATAAAAATGTCCGTGATCACGAGATCGGCAGGTGAGTCACTATAGAGCGTCAGGCCAATTTGGCCGTTTTCGGCCTCACGAATGTGATGGCCATCTTCTTCAAGAATTTCCCGCAACAAAGCCCGAACCGGCGCGTCATCCTCAACGATCAAGATAGAAGCCATGTCTCGCATCCTCTCACGCGTAGAATGGCAGATGGCCAGGTCAACGCAACTTCCAATCCGATAGACGGCATCACGCTGCTCGCAGGGCGGCGGGTTGGATGTCCTCGTCGTGATCATCAGCCTCGTATTCGAGTGCACCGCTTGCGAGCACGAGCGCCGGTTGTGGTTTGGAGAGACGGTGCTGCTCGATGACGGAATCGTGGACGTTCCCACAGTTCATGCAGCGGTGTGCCTTGGCCCACATATGGCCATGGGTACCTTCGAAATCCAAGCAGTGATCCTCGATCATCAGACCTTGGCAACGGGTGCACTTCGTCATGATGTTCTCCTGGTTAGAAGTGATGGAACGTGTGCCATGAGAGAAAGGTATCGTAATCCACGGGAATGAATAGACTCGGACGGGGTAACTCGGAGGAGGGGCATTGTGGTAAGGGCAATAACAAGACTGCTTAGTTGTCAGTGTCTTATGGGCTAGAGAGCTAGACGCTTCCCAAGTCAGACAGTAATGATGTCCTAAGAAATTCGACCTTTATGGTCGAGATCGGTGAAGGCCTTGCCGTGCCAGTCGGATATGAGCCCCTTTAGCTCTTTTCTCAATAGATAAGGGTGGTTCAGCTCCATTCGCGTCGGTTCAATCAAGTTCTCTCCTTAGTTAGCCGATACCATCACTGGATCACCATAGTCGATAGGAGATCGGGGTCGTTGTGGCAGGAATCACTATGCTCCCACATGTCCGAGTCGGGGCGGGTCGTACCGTGAGGTTCGTTGTCATGGTTTTGATGGCGCTGTCCTCACTGAGCGGATGCCTCATCAAACCTCATGCGTTGCACAAGGAAGACGTGAAGGCTCGGGTGCTGAAAGATTTTCAAGCGATTTCCTCTGTTGAGGAACCGGTTGTGGGGCCGATCGACCTCTACGAGGCCATCGCACGCGCCTTGAAGTACAACTTGGACGCGAAAGTCAAAACCATACAAGTACAGCTCGCGCATCAGCAACTCAATATCGCGCACTATTCCTTGCTCCCTCATGTCTCGGCCAACGCCGGGTTCGATGGCCGCAATAACTTCGCCGGCGGTGTCGGACAATCGATCATCACCGGGCGGCAGGCGATTGAGCCGTTCACGTCTGCCGAGAAGAACATTACCTCCGGGAATCTTGCTTTGAGTTGGGATGTGCTGGATTTTGGATTGTCGTTCGTACGTGCGCAACAGGCCGCCGACAATGTGATGATCGCCGAGGAGGAAAAACGACGGATCGCCGTTCGCCTAGTACAGGAAGTTCGCAGTGCCTACTGGCGAGCCGTGAGTGCGGAACGGGTGCTACCGCGGATCCAGTTTTTGAATGAATCGGTCACCACGGCGTTGGCGAGCGCCCAACGAATCGTCGATCAAAAGCTGCAGGCTCCGCTGACTCCACTCAACTATCAACGGGATCTGTTGAATATTCAGCGGGAGGTGCGACGACTCTTTCGGGAATTCAGCACGGCCAAGACACAACTGGCCTCTATGATGGGGTTGCCGCCAGGAACGCCATTTGACCTGGTCATACCTCCCCGGGAAACCGTTGTGCCGGTGATCAACTTGGATAGCGAAAAGATGGAGGAGCAGGCGCTCATGCTCAGGCCTGAGCTGCGAGCCATCGATTACAAGAAGCGTATTAATGCCAAGGAAGTCAAGGCTGTATTCTTGGAGCTGTTCCCCAGTCTTAAAGTCTCATTCGGCGGGTATTACAACAGCAACAGTTTCCTGTTTTATCAGAATTGGCTGACCTATGCGGCGCAGGTCAGTTGGAATTTACTGTCTGTATTTCGAACGCCGGCTAAGCTCAAGGCGATCGAAGCCCATGGACACATGTTGGATGCCCAAAGTATGGCGTTGAGCTTGTCTATTCTAACGGAGGTGCACGTCGGTGCAGCGCAGTTCGTCCATGCCAAAGAGGAATATCAAGATGCGCGAAATTACCAGCGAACACAGGCGGCGATCGTCGAGCATACAAAGAATATGTGGGTCACGCAAAGGACAAACGATCTCACATTGATCCGAGAACGAGTTAGTGATGTGGCCGCCGATGTGCGATTGGATGCCGCGCGATCAGGATTGGAAACAGCGTATGCCACCTTGATGGCGTCGCTCGGAGAAGAGGCCGTTCCAGCGGCGCTAGGTGAACAAAGTCTGGCTCAGCTCACCGATTCGATCAAAAGGTACTGGGAACCCAGTGGATTTACGATGTCGGAGGAGGAAAGGAGAGCGGATGGTCATGCGGTACCAGTGGTCCAGTAGTGTGATGGTGCCGGTGTTCCTTGCTGCCATCGTGGGTGTCCCTTCGACTGGGTGGCCGAAGGGGGAACAAACGGCTCAAATCACACGGTTGGACCATAATGTCGCGCGCGGAATCGTCAAGGCGGCGGCCCAGGCGGTGCTCTATGCCCAGGTCCAGGGACGCGTCAGCATGCTTCCGTACAAGGAAGGACAGCGCTTCGAAAAAGGACACATGCTGGTCCAAATCGACTGTGACAAGTACCAGGCAGAATTAGCCGTGGCCATCGCCGAGCATGAAGCCAAAGACGCCGTGTACAAGAACAATATCGAACTCGGAAAACTCAATGCCGTCAGTAAAGTCGATCTGGAAACGTCAGGGGCCGAAGCTAAAAAAGCGTTGGCGGCAATCCGTGTCGCGACCGTCAACGTGAGAGGGTGTCAGATTGCTGCTCCATTTGGCGGTCGTGTCGTCAGCGTGATGGTTAATGAACATGAGAACGTGTTTCCCAACGACAAGTTGATCAGTCTGTTGGATGACACTAGCCTCGAGATTGAGCTGGTGCTGCCATCCTCGTCACTGTCCTGGCTCAAACGGAAGTCGCCATTTAGCTTCGTGGTGGATGAGACCCGTCGGCGTTATCCGGCGAGGGTCAAAGAAATCGGGGCATCGGTGGATGCCGCCAGTCAGACCATCAAGGTCATAGGGGCGTTCGAGAAATTGCCTCCGGAAGTGTTGGCTGGGATGAGTGGATCCGCTCAGTTTGCAGAGCAACCATAGAG